>NZ_JAECVX010000029.1:0-5438 GCF_016055105.1 Thermoactinomyces sp. CICC 10523 | reverse complement strand
GAGTGGAGTTTACGGGGAACCTTCAAAGGCTAAATGAGGCACCGGGGTGGGTCAATTTTAAACCGGCTGAAGTGGGTCAATTTAATCCCGGCGTTGACATTTATCTTGAAATCCTCCTCTTCCCCTCGCCAACCCAGCAAATGCGCTAAGGAAACAATCAACTCCGTATTTTGGCTGATCAAGGCTGAATATAAATCGCCATAATGATTGGCAGTCCCTTTGAAACAGGTTTCCCCCTTTTCATAGCGAGGATGGCTTGGAACGTTCAACGGTTCAGCGAGAATATACAATTCAAAGTATCTTCCAGCCTTGTATAATTGTTGTTTATAGCCGATTACATCATTCTCCAATATTAATTTTTTTATCGCAGTGGTATAACACAGAAAGGAGAGATAATCTAACGTCCCCCAATTACCTACGGAATTTTCAGCTAAATCTTCTACCTCAAACTGATATGCATCTTCATTTTCACAAACGACATCTTTAAACCACTGTCTAACATCCTGAGACATATCATTTCCTCCTATCAGGCCATACTTATGAAGTTTTTGATAGTATCAGAGCGAATTGGACACCATTTTGAGACACTTAAAAATGTTCCCCTTAGTACATGAAAAAACGCCAAAACCGCTATTTCAATGAAGCGATTCGGCGCTTTGGTTTGAGGTGTATAACATCTAGGTTAATATAGATTGTCTAAAATCCTTCTTATTCTTCTACCCATTGTTTCGTTTTCATGTTAAAACGCTTCCCACCATCATGGAATTGCAGGTAGCAGGGAACAGGAAATGAATCTCCCCCTGCTTCTAAAAACCGATCCGAAAACCACTCGTACAAATATTTTTCAGCGTATTCGTCAAATTCTTCGATTTCATCATCATCAAGTTCATTTGGATCGAAGTAACGAACGGAAGAGAAGCTAAACTCTAGATCTTGTAACTTGGTCTCATAAATTGGATGATTCGATGAATCGATGGAAATCGAGTGGGACCCTTTCATGGGTATTGGACGTATTCCATAGAATCCCTCATATCCTTCTACAAGAAATAAGATCCATTGTGTATCAGGATGATAAGGGAATTGAAGTACTTCATGCAAACGTTCAATTGTTCCATCTTTTTCTTCGTTATAACTCTTTTCAATTGCTTGTTTCCATTCTTGACTCATTTCTTCCCTCCTAACGATTGTCCTTTCCACCACCCCATAATGATCTTCCACCCGTATGGGGTTGTCCTAACTGATGAACCTTTTGATCAACTAGTTGTATTTCACCAGGAGTCTCTGTATGATGCCAAACAAAGCCAATTGGGGTTACTCCTTCTTTAATATCTTGAATATTAGCATCAAGGAACTTTTGCTTCAAGGCAGGATCACTTTCAATTTTTTTCGTAAGGTCTGGCAACCCTTTTGCATCTTTTAGTTCGTCAATGTCGTTTTCAGTAAGCTCCTTTTTTAATGCAGGAAAGTGATTAAAAAAAGCGTTCAACTTTTGTTTACCAGGTCCATTCCCGTTCCCATATTTTATTGCATTGATCATTCCGTCATTGATATTTTGTTTAAGTTTGGGATCCACCTGAATCTTGTTATACACTTCTTTATTCAACTTCCTAAATTGAACTCTATCTCCCTTATACCAATCAGCTTTTTCTAATTTACCATCATACACAGTCCACTTTCTAAAATCCGGAAAACCATCTTTTGATATCGGGATTTGAACAGGTTTTCCGTTAATCATGACAGGCTTATCAGGAAATTCTTTTCCATAATATTTCGGATCAACAGAAACAAATTCTTTTTTATTTCCTTCAATTTCATAAATATACTTTTGTCCATTTTCTTCAACTATCTCTTTAAAGTTGGGGCTAATGGTATCGGGTGGCATTCTCTTTCTTGACTTTTTCGCACTGCCTACACCTGTATCTGGAGAATGAAAACAGTTGGGAAACTGTATAGCAGCAAAATAACCGCGAGTTGGCTGCTTGTAAGAAAAACATTTTTCCGCACTTTTAAAAGCCGATTTGACTTCAAATTTCTCAGCGGATACCGTGATTTTGTTAAACGCTTGGACTACAGCTTCCGGATCAAGGGCAAGAAAACCAGTAGTGATGCTTGCTACGGTGATAACCGAAGCAGCGACTTTGTGGCTGAGAATCCCTTTCCACACTGAGGAAAAAGTGCCTTTCACTTTGGAAACAGCCTGCGGGAAGCGGAGTTTTTGCAATCCTTCTTGGAGTCGGCTGATCCCTTGACCGACACGACCCATTTGCCCTATTTTGGATGCTTTGCTCGCCTTGGAAACTTTGCTCAGCATGGCTGCTTTGCTCAGTTTGCCTAGTTTATCTACCCCTTTTGCTCCGACAAGGGAACCCACCACATAACCTTGCCATTCCGCCCTGCTGCTGGCGTCTCCATGGATGACATCTCGTTTAAACGACTCAGAAATAGTTCGCCAGATGGCCTTTCCAGTTTCAACAGGGTGCAAGATAGATCGCACTGACAATCCCTTTTATCGTTTCGATGGGATGAACGATCATGTAGCCAATCCCCTTGACTGTATCCCACAGGCCTCTCAATATCCCGACTTTAAAACTTATTCTTACAATCAAAGTCGTGAGGATTAATGCCAAGATCCCGTCCAGCCAATCCCCCTGCTTGGCTTTTTCCCATTCACGGTCGGCTGTTTGTTTCAGCCAATTCCAGCCGCTGGAGACCTTTTCCTTTGTCCAATTCACTGCTTTCGCGATCGGCTCGGGAACCCAGTCCCATGAGCCATCTACTTTCTGTGGCTCCGGCCCTTGTTGAACTTTTTCAAAATGATCATTCACATGAGGAACATCAAAGCTGCCCCCACTGGCAAAAACTTGACCACCTCCCAACATACCAAAGCCAACCAAGGTCAAAAGAAAGACGATTACGAATCGATAAAAATATTGATTCATCTCTCCCATTACGGAATATTCATGATCCGTAATGGATTCACCCCTCTCTACCAAAAAGGATTGGATATAGGAGCAAAAAAGACAGACTCGACCTTGGGTCAACTCTGTCCAATAAAAAATGTTGAAACAGTGACTTGGCTTTTAAGCATTTGAAACCAATTATCGCGAAAATTGATTCATTTAAAATAATAAATAAATATACCAGTTTATTTGTAATATGATTCATTTTATTTTTGTCTAAAGAAGTAATTTTTAAGATTATAATATCAACCCAGTATGTTAGGAAATCTGAAGTTTTTGGACGCAATCCGTGAACTTTTTTCGCTAATCGTCTAAACTAATTGGACACCATTTTGAGACACATGAAAATGTGAGGATAAGGGATAGGAAGGAAAACGAAAAGGCAGCCCCTTTTTTCGGCTGCCCTTCACCTCATTCATTGATCAGCTTGGCCAATTTCCTTTCATCCACTTTGGTGATGATGAGTTTGTTGTCTTGGCAGGTGATCAGCACCTGATCCCCCGCTTGTAACCCCATCTGATCCCGATACTCTTTTGGAATCATGACATTTCCGATTCCCGTCACTTTTCTGATTTTCATGGTCATTGTAATTCCTCCTGTCATCCTTTGATCTCTTCTTCAAAAAATAGCCCATTCCATCACTTCCTCTGCCACTTGCTTGGCCATCTGGTGATAAAAAGTCAACGCTCCGGCTTGAATGGCTTTCTGTGCGTTCATGTTGTTCTCTCCTTTATGGTTAAAAAGAGTCCCCCGGGTACTGAGGGACCCGTCAGTCTGTCAAAAAGGCAAATCTGCATCAGAGATATCAATGGGGTTTTCCGCAAAAGGATCTTTGGAACCTGTTCCCTCACGAGAACCCTTCGGCTCCAGGAACTGAACACTCTCGGCCACGACATCCGTCGTATAGACCGTACGCCCTTCCTGATTCTCGTATTTCCCGGTCTGTAAACGGCCATCCACACCAACCAGAGAACCTTTTTTGAGATAGTTGGCGCAGTTTTCGGCCAACTTCCGCCAAGTGACGATATTGATGAAATCCGCTTCCCGTTCGCCGTTTTGGTTCGTGAAGTTGCGATTGACCGCAATGCTGAATCTCGCTACAGCCACACCGCTCGACGTATACCGAAGCTCCGGATCACGAGTGAGACGACCAACAAGAACGACGCTATTGATCATGAACCTGTCCCCTTTACATTTAATTTGTTATGTTTTTATTTAACTTGCAAGTCTATTATAGCAATTTATTTTTTATATGTAAATATAAACATGAATATTTTATCTTTTTATTTAACAAAAATCTCCCGCCTGTAATGGCAGGGGCAGCGATCAAGAAACTTCCTCCAGCTAACGTTCCATTTCCAAGATGTGCTCCATTGTTGTCCTCCTGTTTGTCATGGTGTATCATGGAGGACAGAGGGGAACCGCCATTCCTCTCTGTCCAATCAATCTCAACCTCGGGATAAGGAGAATCGGCGATAAGTCGATTCTCTTTTGTATTTTTGGGCCAAGTCCGGATGCTCCATTTCAAAGGCTTTGGCATCGAATCGAGTCGTCTTCACGTTTTTCCACCGGACTTGATACGTTCCGATGTACCCCTTTTCGTCGAAGGGCCAGCCGGGGATTTGATTTCTTCTTCAAGGGCTTGTCCAGCTTGTGTGCGGCGAATTTCTTGATCTCCTCCAACATGTCTACTGATGGATACTCCACCATCAGCTTCCGGAGATACTGCAAATCCTTCACGTACTGAACCGGGTAATTCTCGATCTGCTCCAGTTCATACAGCATCCGACGCTCTTCCTTGCTGGCCATTTGTTCATCCAGCATCCGCCTCACTTCTTCCCTTGGCAGATGCCGTTCATTTGGAAGTTTGGAGCCATTGGCTGCGCCGTTGGTTGGGGTAAGTCCGAGATACGTGTAAAATATACAGTTTCGGATAGAAAAAACCAGAAAAAAGCCGTTCCTATACTAGGAATCGGCTTTATTTCAATTTGGGCTATTTATAAATAATAAGCCTTATCGGACATTAGAGGTGATAGATCTATGCATAAAAAAGCATGTTTGGCCCGATCCGATCAAGAAGCCATCCTGTGCCGCGGCTGACGTTGAAGGAAACCCCGTTGGCGGCGTGCAGTAGGATGCCCGCGGGGACATCGTCGCTCCTCCTCGCCCACTGCTACTAGGATAACCGGTAGTCGATCTCCTTGACCGCCTCCCCCATGAAAAGAATACTATAACGCAATTACATGAGAAAATGCTCTAATACGCTTTAATAAACAATAAATTTACCTTATAATAAAAATAATATGAATTTTATTAATCGCAAATAGGAGTTAGTTAAGTCCGTATAATTGTGTAAAAATGGCAGCTGCGAAAAATAACTGAGCCATGGTGAAATTCCTCGGTTAGAATAGTAGTTGGCAAACATTCCCAAACAAGGAGGGTTTCACAATGGCTCAATACCAGATTACCGTAGATTCA
>NZ_JAECVX010000028.1:0-5475 GCF_016055105.1 Thermoactinomyces sp. CICC 10523 | reverse complement strand
CTGGGTCCGATCCCGGAGGATCTTCCCCCGCACGACTTGCATGTATTAGGCACGCCGCCAGCGTTCATCCTGAGCCAGGATCAAACTCTCCGATAAAGAACTAGCTCAAAAAGAATCAACAGGTCATGCTTCACTCTTTAGTTTTCAAGGAACACATCGAAATTCTTTTTTCTCAACCGCGTTTCGCAGCGACAAAATAGATAATAACAAGATAAAATAAAGGTGTCAACACTTTTTTTAATAAAACCAATCTCTTTTCCACATCTTACTTTCAAGAAATGTTACAAAGACGGTTCTCCCCATCGAAATGCTCTCTGTATTCCTGTCTCAAGTCAAAATAAACGAACGATCCTACACGTATTCCAAAATATTATTCGTGTTTTTTACAGATACCCATTGATTTCTGTTTTTTGGTTTGATATAGTATCTAGGGTTTTGCAGGAGATGAGAAGTCAAGTTTTTCTTTCGAAAAAAGCCAAAGTTAAGGATAGAACATCCATGCCACTATGGAGGGATCCGAATGAAAACGAAATATGACGTCATCGTCGTCGGTGCCGGACCTGCAGGAATTTTCACCTGTTACGAGCTTAGTTTAAAAATGCCGGAGGCCAAAGTCCTGTTGATCGATAAGGGGCACGACATCTATTCGCGAAATTGTCCCATTTTACAGAAAAAAATTCAAAAATGCCCTCCTCCAGCGGGCAAAAAAGACTTCGCCGGATGTGTACCCGCTTGTTCCATCACCAACGGGTTTGGAGGAGCAGGAGCTTATTCTGATGGGAAATTTAATATCACCAGCGAATTTGGCGGATGGATGACCGATTACCTCTCAACGGATACTGTACTCGACTTAATCCACTATGTAGATCAAATCAATTTGCAACACGGCGCCACTGACACGATTACCGACCCCTTGACCGAAAAAGTCAAGGAAATCGAAAAACGCGCTTATTCCGCCGGCCTCAAACTCCTCCGGGCACAAGTCCGCCATCTCGGAACAGAACAAAACCTTAAGATCCTGGCCAGCATTTACGAATATCTGAATGGCAAAATCGACATGATGTATAAGACGGAAGTTCTCGATCTCATCACGGAGCGAATCGAAGGCAGACATCATGCGGTGGGAGTCGAGTTAAAGGACGGAACACAAATTTTTTCCAAACAGATCGTGATAGTGCCCGGGCGCGATGGTTCAGCCTGGCTGGCAAAACTTTTGCGGAAGCGTCGTGTGAAAATGTCTGCCAACCAGGTGGATATCGGTGTCCGGGTAGAAACAAGCAACATTGTCATGGAAGAGATTAACCAGCATTTGTATGAAGGCAAATTTATTTTTAATACCTCAGTCGGAACCCGGGTTCGCACTTTTTGCAGCAACCCATCCGGTCATGTTGTCGTCGAAAACCATTCTGGCATCATGCTGGCAAACGGTCATGCGTACAAAGATCCCAAACTCGGCAGCGAAAATACAAATTTCGCACTACTCGTTTCCCATAAATTCGATGATCCCTTTGATCAGCCGACCGAATACGCCCATGAAGTGTCACGTTTGGCCAATCAGCTCTCCAACGGCAGCGTCATTGTCCAAAAATACGGCGATATCCTGAAAGGAAGACGTTCAACTCCAAAGAGAATAAAAGAAGGATTTATCACTCCCACTTTGAAAGAAGCCGTTCCGGGAGACCTTGGTCTGGTCCTCCCCTACAACACGATGAAAAGCCTGATTGAAATGGTTGAGGCATTGGATAAGGTAACGCCAGGGATCGCATCGGAACACACACTGTTTTACGGAGTAGAAGCAAAATTCTACTCTGCCCGTCCAAAACTGAATGAACACTTTGAATCGGAAATTTCCGGACTCTATTTAGGGGGAGACGGAGCCGGAATCACCAGAGGACTTGCTCAGGCAAGTGCATGTGGCGTCTGGATTGCCCGCTCCATTATCACCAAAATGAAAAAAGGCGAATAATAAATGAAAACACCTCCGAATGGAATTACCATCAGGAGGTGTTTTTCGTATTATCGTGTTGCTTTATGGTTCCCGGCAATGGAGTAACCGGAGACCCGGGTTCCAATTAACGGGAACGATTCGAAGTTTAGAATCTAAACAGGGATGCTTTTCCCTTTATTGCGAACAGACAGAATATAGAGAGCGACCCCTAACAAAATGGCAACAAGTGCAAATACCATATTGATCGGATACTCAGTCGCTGTTTTGGGCAGTTGTCCTCCTTGCGGGGGTTGATGGCTGCCACCTCCCGGATTGTTCGTACCCGGTTGGTTTCCACCAGGATTGTTCCCTCCCGGATTGTTTCCTCCTGGATTGTTTCCACCAGGATTGTTCCCTCCTGGTTGATCACCGCCACCAGGTTGGCCAGGCTGACCGGGATTTTGGCATTTCACTCCCAGGTCGACATTAACAAGAACAACCTGACCGACGAGATGCGCACCAACCAACAGTTTCACTTTGACTACATAATAAGCACTTGCTTTGGGATGATATTCGATTTTAAACTCTTTATCTCCTTGACCAGGCTCGAAGACTCCGGATTTCACCAGTTTTCCCTGGCTGATGTCGGCTTCCTTGTTTGGAAGCTCGTAAATCTCGTAAGGAACCGTCGCTTTCAGATCAGCCCCCACAACGGCCAATAATTTTGCCAAGCTTTTCACAGTGACTTTCAGCACGATTGAATCGCAATCCGCCTTAACTTTAACCACATTTAAAAGGTTTGCTTTGGCAAAGAGTTTCAACTGCGCATCCAAGTTCACATTGACTGCCGCAGCAGACGAAACGGCCGGAAACACACTAAATGCCAACAAGAAGACAGCAAACAACACAGACAACAATGGTTTCGATTTTTTTACCATTATGTATCCCTCCTTTTGTGATAATATCTTTCCACAACTGTTTCAATTTTCCTTCTCTGAGATTTATTATATAAGCCCCAAAAAAATACAATTCATAATTTGTACAAATTTTGTTTCACTAAATACACCCAACATACGGTGGTTCATTTAAGTCTGACGAGCAGGTCATATCGCGTCTTCATACTCCTTAAACCTTGACTTCGCCAAACAGGCAAAGTCCGTTGTTTGATGAAGTTTCGGATTTTCAGGCAATATCATCCCATCAAAAATACATTTAGTTGATTCCTTGTACTATGGCCAAATAGATGCTCGAAAATGCGGTATGATTCGGCGAGTGAGTGTAGGAAAAAGAAGTGCTTATTTCTGTGAGGCGGAAAGAAGAAAGAGCGAAGGGGCTATTTTGATGGTTAGTCCCGAGACTGCTGACAAAGAAAGCAGGATGACAATCTTGTGTGTCAAAAAAATTAGTTTAGAACAGAGTCAAAATCCCACTCCAATCGAGAAGGCACTATTGAATTGGTTAAAAAAGCGAGGTGAAACCAGATGAAAGTGACAGATTATTCTCGGATTGCAGACCGATATGACCAAAATCCATACCGACGACAAATCGGACCTGATGAGAACTTGAAGCGATATTTTGCTCAGCATCCTGATCGAGAATTTCGCGTTTTGGACTTAGCATGCGGTACGGGATTATATTTGCAAAAACAATTACATGCCTTTGCATCGGTGTCGGTTGAATGGTACGGGTTAGATGCATCGCAAGCCATGTTGAATCAAGCGAAAAGGAGGGTTCCAAACGTCCGGCTGATTCAAGGATTGGCTGAAGAAATGCCATACGAACCGGAGAGCTTTGATGTAATAGTGAACCATTATGCTTTTCATCATTTCGCTGAAAAATCGAGGGTACTGGATGAGGTCACTCGTATATTGAAGAAAAACGGCATGTACAAGATGCACAACATCTCCATCCATGAAATGCGGCAATGGTGGGTGTATCAATACTTCCCTTCAGCGTATTTTGAGGATTTGAAGAGATTTTGGCCAAAAGATCTGATTTATCGTGAATTATCCGTAAGAGGTTTTCAAGTTGAACTGGACATCCGTTATAGAATGACTTCTATGCCGTTGACCGAATGTATGCAACATGCTCGCAATCGGGATATTTCTGTATTGACGTTAATTGATGAAAAAGACTATCAGGCAGGGGTGGAAAGATTGGAAACGGAGTTAAACCGCGATTCCGAAGCCAGCATCATCAATGATTTTGCAGAACTGCACTTGATTGCTGTGAAATAATAGGATCTACCCGATTCATCCGATAGGTGGCTCTTGTCCTGTAGATAGTTTGATCAAATTTTATACAACTTCTATTTTCTCCTTTTTTTAAAATCCATTGACAAACCCAGAAGAAATAAACCGCTGGGTTTGTCAATGGCCTCAGGCTATTCCGACAGATACCCCTCTTTTATAATTTCATTTCTAACTTGAATTATGTCATTCCATTCCAGCAGGGAGAATATCGCCTTCCGGGTACATCTTTCACCCCACAGACTGTGCCCATGCCGGGCGCACGAAAAAAGAGGAGAAAACACCAATCGGCATTCTCCTCTTAACGATTGATTGGAGCGGAAGACGGGATTCGAACCCGCGACCCTCGCCTTGGCAAGGCGATGCTCTACCCCTGAGCCACTTCCGCACTAATGGGGCGATCGGTGGGAATCGAACCCACGAATGCCGGAGCCACAATCCGGTGCGTTAACCACTTCGCCACGACCGCCATCAACAAAAATTTTTTAAGAACAGTGGAGCTTCCTACCAGGCTCGAACTGGTGACCTCTTCCTTACCATGGAAGCGCTCTGCCAACTGAGCTAAGGAAGCATTTTCTGGCTCCTCAGGCAGGACTCGAACCTGCAACCTACCGGTTAACAGCCGGGTGCTCTACCATTGAGCTACTGAGGAACATGGAGCGGGTGAAGGGAATCGAACCCTCGCATTCGGCTTGGAAGGCCGATGTTCTACCACTGAACTACACCCGCTTATTGGTGCGGTCGGCGAGACTCGAACTCGCACGGCCAGGGGCCACTACCCCCTCAAGATAGCGTGTCTGCCAATTCCACCACGACCGCAAACCATCTCGAACCTTCGACACCCTGATTAAAAGTCAGGTGCTCTACCAACTGAGCTAATGGCTCAAAATTTGAACTGGTGGAGGGAGTAGGATTCGAACCTACGAAGGCAATGCCAGCGGATTTACAGTCCGCCCCAGTTGGCCACTTTGGTATCCCTCCAAAACGCTCAATTATCTCTTTCACAGATCTTAATGTTAACATATTGGATAAAAAAAAGCAAGTATTTTTTTCGATACTCGATGAAAACCGGCATTCTGATCCTGCGAAGCAAACCTTCCGGCATTCACAAAGAACCATTTAATTGATCACAAAAAAACCCATCTCAATCGAGATGGGTTTTTTTGTGCCTGGCAACGACCTACTCTCCCAGGGGTGAACCCCGAGTACCATCGGCGCTGGAGGGCTTAACTTCCGTGTTCGGGATGGGAACGGGTGGATCCCCTCCGCTATCATCACCAGACAGGTGGCGTGCCCTGG
>NZ_JAECVX010000027.1:0-8691 GCF_016055105.1 Thermoactinomyces sp. CICC 10523 | reverse complement strand
GGCAGATGATTGGGGTGAAGTCGTAACAAGGTATCCCTACCGGAAGGTGGGGATGGATCACCTCCTTTCTAAGGAGCTCTTCACAGAGCAAATGAACCGGTTACTTCTCGGGTCATGCCTTACTCACTCTTTAGTTTTCAGGGAATACGGCTAAATGGAAAACACCTGTTTATTCGTTTAATACGATTAAACAGGTGTTTTTTTGTTTCCGCCCGAAAGTGCCGTCAAAGGGCAACACCAGCAAAGTTGCATATCTTTTCACAGGGAAATACATAAGGTTTTGACATGATTGCAATTCTAAAAAGGAGGGAGGAAATGAGATGAAAGAAGGAAAACAGCCGTTATCAGTGCAAAAACCGCAGGTATTTCACCAAAAAAAGATTGCGGAACAAAAGCAGAAAAAAGGAATGTCCGAAGGGCAACTGGTCTTTATCGGGGTTGCTTCCATCTTGGGAGCGGGATTTTTTTGACGACAGCCACGACGATCCGTGAAACAGGGATCTCCATTTTATTGTCTTATTTGGTTGGAGTTTTTGCTGTTTGGGCCATTTTTGACTCTTTGGGTGCCATGATTGTGACGGAATCCGGCTCTCAGGGCTCATTTATTTATTACGTTGAAAAGTATCTTGGAACTTTATTTGGTTTTATTGGCGGTTGGATTTATTGGGCGGCAGGAGTTTTGGCAATGTCCAGCGAGATTACGGGGATCAGTATCTTTACACAAAAATGGCTGCCTTCTGTTCCGATCTGGATGCTCTCAACGATATACACTCTGTTGGCGCTGGGGATTAATTTGATTGGCATGAATAATTACGGGCGGATCGAATCGTTTTTTGCTGTGGTAAAAACGGCAGCTTTGGTCATCTTTATCGGTGTTGTCTTTTATTTCATCCTTGGTGGACGGGTTGCCGCGCATGCGCATTTTACCCGGACGGATCAATGGTTTGCCCATGGCCTGCCCGGATTTTTAACAAGCTTGAGCATGATGTTTTTTACCTTTGGAGGGATTGTGGCCACGGGAATGGCTTCGGCCGAGGTCGAAAATCCGAGGGTGATTCCGTCAGCTTTTCGTAAAATTGTCCTTCTTCTGGCTGTTTTATATCTGTTGTCTCTTTTTGCCATCCTCTATGCCATCCCGCTGACCAAAATCGTGGAAAACCAAAGTCCGATGATAACGATTTTAACCTTGTTACGCATCCCGTATGCTGATGCTGTCCTGAATCTCATCATGATCTTGGCAGCCTTTTCAACGGCTATTGCCGCCATGTTTGGCGTCTCTCATATTTTGGTCAGCCTCAGCAAACGGGAAGAAGCTCCTTCCTTATTGGCTAAAATAAATAAGCGAGGCGTTCCTTTTCCCTCGCTGATCGTGACGACGATCTTTGTATTTCTGTTCATTGTCGCTTCTTACTTTTTGCCTGGTTCCATTTATGAAATTCTGACGACCTCTGCAGGTGTGGTCTATTTGTTTTTGTGGGGCATGATTCTGTACACATACCTGCGTTTTCGCCGTTTTCAACAAGAGTCAGCCAATGAACAGGGCAAAGTCTGGGGAATTCCCTGGCGTTTTTGGCTTGCCATCCTGATTTTGACAATTGCGCTGGTCGGGAGTGTTTTTGATTACAAGCATTTGATCAGTATGCTGATCAGTGTCGGATTTGTGCTTATCGCCGGCTTTTCTTACTTCATCCTCATCAGGCGCAAAGGGACGAGGGCAGCCGAAAAACTGCGGTAAATGGATGCGGTGCGCCTCGGCATTTTATCCAGGGATTGTTTTGGTTTGGTTTCCGGATTTCCATCCTCAATGAATTTTGAACAGCTCCCGTTCCACCTCCTGAACATCCCGGGCACGTGTTGATTCAATCCGGCAAAATCAATGCGCACCCGGTTTTGTTTCGGTTGCAGCAGTTTTGATGCCCTCAGAGCCGGATCAGCGGGCATTTTATGAAGCTGACTGGGCAAGCTCCCCTTTTTCTTCTTTGAGCATTCTTTTTTCGAATACCTTAAAAAAGGGATAGTAGATGAGAACGGAAAGGCAGATATTAACCAGGCACAAAACGATCGCCCGCCAATCTCCGCCGGTTGCCAGATACGCTCCGATTGGGGCAGGTAATGTCCAGGGTGGAATGGTGGCCACGCGGTTAATCAGATCGAGAGAAAAAGCGATATATGTGGTTGTCGTGCAAACGATGGGAACCAAGACAAAAGGGATGAACATCAGCGGGTTCATCACCATCGGCACACCGAAAACGATCGGTTCATTAATATTGAAAATGCCGGGTACAATCGAAAAACGGCCGACTTTCTTTAAGTATGAAGATTTGGAAAAACACATGAGGATTGCAAGGCCGATGCTCGTTCCCGATCCTCCGATCCAGACGAACCATTGAAAAAACGGTTCGACAATCAGATTGGGCAGCGCTTTGCCGGCAGCGGCAGCAGCGGCATTTTGATCCAGCAGGGCAAACCAGATCGGTTGAAAAACGGTTCCGACCACCGCATCGCCGTGAATACCGGCCGACCAGAGCAGCATGATGAAAATGACCGGAACCAAGGCGCCGAGATAGCTGTTTCCGGCAAAGGCGGCCAGCGGTTTGAAGATTGCGTGCAATACCTCATTTAAATCAATTCCAAGCCAGACGCGGATCACCCACATGACAACGATAATAAATGCAGCGGGAATCAGTGCCTCAAACGAGCGTGAAACCGAACTGGGCACGGAATCGGGCATTTTGAGCGTGATGCGATGTTTCTTGAAAAATCGCAAGCTTTCAACTGCGATCAGCATTGCCAAGATTGACATAAACAGTCCCGAACCGCCCAGGTTTTCCATGGGCAACAGCCAACCGAGCGGCTGGTCTTTCGGCAATTTGTCATCCAGATTGACCGGAATTGTTGCCATGATAAAGGTCGCCATCGTCAGCATGCCGCCGGAAATGCCGTCCAGTTTGTAGGAGCGGGCCAAGCTGTATCCCATGCCGAAGGAAGCATAGAGGGCCATTAATCCGAGTGTAAGACGGAACGGGATTAAAATGTCATTGGTGTACGGCTCCACCATCTTCGCCAGACCGGGAATGGGAGGATTGGCGATAATCAAGAAAAAAGCACCGACGAGAATAAGGGGAAGAGCAGAGATGATTCCGTCCCGAATGGCCCGCAAATGCCGCACTTCCGAAAGGCGTGCAAGAGGAGGCATCAACTTAGAATCAATCCATTGCAAAAATGTTTCCATAAAAAACCTCCTGGTGTTATAAATGTGACACTAGTCTGAAATATAACCGTTTACAATTTGAATATAACTTATCGGGCAGTAGTTGTCTATACCAATTTTTTTGTTATAATAAAAATTGTTCAGATATTTTTTGCAAGGAAAAAAATGCCCCTTAAATGACGTCAGATGGGAGAGAAAACAGGCGATGTCGGAATTGGACAGACTGGAGACGGAAAAACGAAATCCACGTACAATGGATATTGATGAGTTGGACAGTTTTGAAGTTGTCAAACGGATCAACGAAGAAGATGCGCTGATCCCCGGGGCGGTTGCCGCTGCGTTGCCGCAGATTGCACGGGCGGTGGATCAGATTGTGGAGGCGATTAAAAAAGGGGGGTGTCTGATCTATATCGGTGCTGGAACGAGCGGGAGAATCGGGATTCTCGATGCTTTGGAATGTCCGCCCACGTTTGGTACGCCGCCGCAATTGGTTCAGGGGATTATCGCCGGGGGAGCGGGTGCCGTTGATACATCCTGGGAAACTGCAGAAGACCAGTATGATCTTGGAAAAAACGATCTGCAGGAAATACGTTTGACGGACAGGGATATCGTGGTCGGAATCGCTGCAAGCGGGCGCACACCGTATGTGATCGGTGCCCTTCAATATGCAAATGAGGTGGGAGCAACCAGTGTCGCCCTTGTTTGCAACCCCGGCACAAAAATGGAACAGGTGGCTAAGCATACGATTTGCGTTGTGACCGGCCCGGAGGTGGTGACCGGTTCTACACGCATGAAAGCGGGTACTGCGCAAAAAATGGTCCTTAATATGCTGAGCACGGCAACCATGATTCGCCTGGGTAAAGTTTATCAGAATTTGATGGTGGATGTGGAACCGCTCAACCATAAGCTGATTGAGCGATCGAAAAACATTGTGATTGAGGCGACCGGTTGTACCAGAGCGGAAGCGGAGAAAGCGCTATCAGAGCAGAACGGGAATACCAAAGCGGCCATTTTGCAACTTTTAACGGATCTCTCCCCCGATGAGGCGGTCCGGCTTTTGGAATTACATGACGGAGTCTTAAAAAAAGCACTGGCAGCGGTGAATAAAAACTGAAAATAAAGATCAGCAATCCATACGGCGGACAGCCGATTTCTTTTATCATGATGGAGGGATGTTTGTGCGAGTGCTGATGGTTTGTGCAGGCGGAATGTCGAGCGCCATCGTGGTCAAAGCCATTAAACAGGAGGCGGATAAACAAGGATTTGCTCTGGAGATCAAAGCGGTCGGCACCCACGAATTTGAAAATGAATTGCCCGGGTATGACCTGGGGCTGGTGGCTCCGCAAGTAAAGCATCGTTTTTCCACTTTTGCCGAGATCGGCAAGCAGTTGAATGTACCGGTTGTTTTGATTCCACCTACGGGTTATACGCCGATCGGCGCCCCGAAAGTACTTGAACTGATCAAGAGTTATGCCGAAAGTAAATAAATGTCCTGATCTCTTAGTTGAAGGAGAAAGATGATGAATCTGGAACAAGAAATCTTCAATATTATTCTGCATGCCGGAAATGCGCGCGGGCTTGCTTATGAAGCGCTGGAGGCAACAGAAACGTTTGATTTTGACAGAGCTGATCAGTTGCTGAAACAGGCCGAAGAAGAATTGGAGAAAGCCCATGAGACGCAGACGAAATTGATTCAGGCGGAGATGAACGGGACCACGTTTGAAAAATCATTGCTGTTGATACACGCACAAGACCATTTGATGACGGCGGTAAGCGAGCAAAAGCTGATTGAGCGGATGATCCGGGTAATCAAAAAATTGAAGGAGAGCCGGTAACTTGGCAACCATTCAAAGCGGTTTTGCAGAAAGAGGGGAAAAACAATGAAACGGTTGGGTGTGTCGATTTATCCGGAACATTCCACCCCTGACCGGGATCAGGCGTATTTGAAGCTGGCGCATGAGTACGGATTCAGCAGGGTGTTTTCCTGCCTGCTGTCCGTTCAGGGAAACCGGGAAAAAATTCTCGCCGATTTTAAAGAAACCGTTGCGTATGCGAATCGGTTGGGAATGCAAGTGGTTGTCGATATTGCTCCCCGCGTGTTTCAGGCCTTGAAAATCTCTTACGAAGATCTGTCATTTTTTAACGAGCTCGGCGCGAGCGGAATCCGGTTGGATCTCGGCTTCACCGGCCGGGAAGAGGCGGCGATGACGTACAATCCCTACGGTTTAAAAATTGAACTCAATATGAGCAACGGCACCCGTTATCTTGAGCAGATTCTCAGTTATCAGCCGAAACGGGAAAATTTGCTCGGCTGTCATAATTTTTATCCTCACCGTTATACCGGCCTGGCGTATGATCACTTTCTCCATTGCAGCTGGCAGTTTAAAGAGAAGGGGATTCGCACCGCTGCCTTTGTGTCCTCGCAAGCGGCTTCGTTCGGTCCCTGGCCGGTAACCGAGGGCCTGTGCACGCTGGAAATGCATCGAACCCTGCCGGTCGACGTGCAGGCTAAACATCTTTTTGCCACCGGAGTCATTGACGATGTCATCGTCGGAAATGCTTATGCGTCTGAGGAAGAACTGCGAGCGCTCAGTCAAATTGATCCGGACCGGCTGACGTTTACTGTTCAGCTGAACGAAGGGATCACGGAGTTGGAGCGGAAAATCGTCCTGGAAGAGCCTCATTTTTATCGCGGGGATGTTTCCGACTACCTCATCCGCTCAACCCAAAGCCGGGTAAAATACAAAGATGTCCCCATTCCCCCGCATCTCACTGTCGAAATCAAGCGCGGCGATGTGCTGATTGACAACGATCTGTACGGGCAGTATAAAGGCGAATTGCAGATTGCCCTGAAGCCGATGAAAAATGAAGGAAAAACCAACGTTGTCGGGCGAATAGCCGAGGAAGAGCTGATTTTGCTGGATATGTTGAAACCGTGGAGTCCCTTTCGGTTTGAACATAAAAAGTAGGTGATCCGGATGCCGTTTGTGATTGGGGTCGACGGAGGCGGAACGAAAACCGAAGCGGTGGCTTTTGATTTGAGCGGGAGGGAACTGGCACGGTCACGCAGCGGATTTGCCAATGTTCTGGTTGATCCGGAACGGGCGATCAAGCATATACGCGAGGCGATTGAGGGGTGCATCCATCAAGTAAAGGATCGGTGCCTTTATCTTTATCTCGGGCTGGCGGGAATTGAGAGCGGCACTTGCCGTGCGGAACTGGAAAAGATGCTTCGCGAGCGTTTTGCCATCCCTTTTTCCATCGTCAATGATGCGCAGATCGCCCATGCAGGAGCCTTGAGGGGAGGGGACGGCATTTTAACCGTTACCGGCACGGGTTCCATCTGCTTTGGGGTGAAGGAAGGCGTTCAGGCGGTGACAGGAGGATGGGGAAATTTGCTGGGAGATGAGGGAAGCGGTTACTGGATTGCGATTCAGGCGTTGCGCCGCATTATCGCTGAAGCGGAACGGAACCTGCCGCACAGCCCGCTCAGCCGATGTTTGTTGGATGAAATCGGGGTGAAAGAGGCGGAGGGGTTAAAATCATTTGTTTATGGAGTGACGAAGGCGGAGATTGCCGGTCTGGCACCAATCGTCGCGAGACAGGCCGATTCGGGTGATGAGGCTTCTGCCGCGATTTTGCGCCGCGCCGGGAGGGAGTTGGTGCAGATGACGCTGCGCTTGCGGGAAAAGCTGGGGTTTGGTGACGATGTTTCCATTGCCGTCGCCGGCAGCATTCTTTGCCGGATTTCCCATGTCAGGGAAACGTTTCTGCGCGAAATCAGGCAATCCATTGTGAATGCCCGCGTCGCAATCGCAGGGGAATCAGCTGCCAAAGGGGGATATTATCTGGCCATGAGAAGACTTGGGGAGAGAGGATGATCAGGTGGCGCTGGCAGTTGGTTTGATGTCGGGAACCTCACTGGACGGGGTCGATGCCGCATTGGTGGAAATTGAGGGAAGCGGACTTGCAACGAAAGTAAAACTGATCCATTTTCTCACCCTGCCCATTCCCGATGGGCTGAAACGGGAAATTCGCGCCTGCTGTGAAGTGGACCGATCTTCTGTTAAGCTGGTTTGTAGTTTGAATTTTAAGTTGGGGGCTCTGTTTGCGGAGGCAGTGAAACAGGTTTGCCGTGAAGCCGGGGTGGACTTGGAGGAACTTGCATTTATTGGTTCGCATGGACAGACTGTTTATCACATCCCCAAATCCGATGGTTCTTTTGTCCGCTCCACCTTGCAAATCGGGGAACCCGCTGTGATCGCCTATGAGACAAAAACCAAGGTTGTAGCCAATTTCCGGGTAATGGATATGGCGGCAGGCGGGGAAGGGGCGCCGCTTGTACCCTATACCGAATTTCTGTTGTACCGGTCCGGGCGTGACCGAATTTTGCAGAATATCGGCGGGATCGGAAATGCCACCGTCATTCCCAAAGAGGCCACGCTGGATGAGGTGTTTGCTTTTGACACCGGGCCGGGCAACATGATCATTGATGAGATTTGCCAACGGTTGACCGGTTTGCCCTGTGACCGTAACGGAGAGTGGGCGGCCAGGGGAAAGATCCACAAGCCTTTGCTGGAAAGGCTCATGAATCATCCCTTCATCTCTGCTCCCCCGCCCAAATCGACAGGGAGGGAGGTGTTTGGCGCCCCTTATGCAGAGGAGCTGCTCAAAGAGTGGAAAGGGTTGCAGGCAGAAGATTGGCTGGCGACGGTTACCCTGTTTACCGCCCGCTCCATCGCAGAAAATTATAAGCGATTTATTTTTCCGATGTATCCGGAAGCTGAAATCATTATCAGCGGCGGGGGAAGTTATAATCCTACCCTTTTGCGAATGTTGAAGGAATGCCTGCCCCATCATCGCGTGTTAACCCAGGAAGATTTGGGGTTTTCCTCCGCGGCCAAGGAAGCGGTTGCTTTCGCCGTTTTGGCCAATGAAATGCTGCACGGTTTGCCGGGAAATGTGACCGGCGCAACCGGGGCGGAAAGAAGGGTCGTGCTCGGATCCGTCACTCCGGTTCCATATTGAACCGGGAGAAAAAATAAGAATGAAACGGGCGGAGCGAAAAGAGGAAAACAGCTGACAAAACGTTTGCGCGCCTGTATTTTATTTCGCTGAGTTTGAATTTCGGCTGAGCCTGACTCAACAAGGAGGCGGTTAGAGCCGGCCTGGACATTACTTTCCTGAAAGCCGAAGGGATTTGGGCCTGTTGGTTCCATCAAGAAGCCTTGTCCAGGCCGCTCGCTTATTTGCAGAAAAAAAGCGTATTCTGTTCTTGATGGTTTTACTTATAAATTTTATTAAAACCATTGACATCTAAAATTAAATTTGATAAGATGATTTTCGTCGCTGCGAAACGCGGTTGAGAAAAAAGAATTTTGATGTGTTCCTTGAAAACTAAAGAGTGAAGCATGACCTGTTAATTCTTTTTGAGCTAGATCTTTATCGGAGAGTTTGATCCTGGCTCAGGATGAACGCTG
>NZ_JAECVX010000026.1:0-8692 GCF_016055105.1 Thermoactinomyces sp. CICC 10523 | reverse complement strand
GTACGGCTGGACGTCCAACCTGGAACAAAGCCTGAGGATGAGCTATAGCGGGCCGATCGTCTATACGGATGCGGATGGCACCACCCATACCTTTGCACCAGAGTACGGATCGGGAGGAACTCCCACAGGGACGTATAAGGCTCCCGGAGGAGTCAATCTCACCTTGGTGAAAAACGGGGATGGCACCTTTACCCTCATCACACCGGACCAGACCAAGTACAACTTCAATACATCGAAAAAACTGGCCTCAATCGTGGACTCCAACGGCAATACCACGAGCGTGACGTATACCAATAACCTGCCGTCCGCAATCACGGATCCGTCGGGGCGAACCCTGACGCTCACCTATGATGCCAACAACCGGGTCAGCAAAGTGACCGATCCGGCCAATCGGACGGTGGAGTATACTTATGACACGAACGGCAACCTGACCGGGGTCACTCATAAAGACGCGTCTGGCACGGTTCTGTCCACGGAGACGTATGGCTACGACAGCAACCATAACCTGACCTCGATCACTGATCCCAACCGTCATACGAAAACGATCGGTTACGACCCGGCAAATGACCGGACCACGTCTGTTTCCTATCCGATCACGGTCGGCGGAACAGTGCAAACGGCAACAACCACGCTCGATTATGATCCGGCCAACAACATCACCACGGTGACCGATCCCAAAGGCACAAAAACAGTCTATACCCATAACGCCTACGGGAATGTCATCCAAACGACGCAGGATCCGACCGGATTCAATATTAAAAACACGTTTACCTATG
Source organism: Thermoactinomyces sp. CICC 10523 (assembly GCF_016055105.1). Lineage (NCBI taxonomy): Bacteria > Bacillati > Bacillota > Bacilli > Caryophanales > Thermoactinomycetaceae > Thermoactinomyces > Thermoactinomyces sp. CICC 10523. The sequence goes on along the minus strand of NZ_JAECVX010000026.1, from coordinate 7,916 downwards.
ACGACAAAAACCAATTGATCAGCCAAAAGGATGGCAATGCCAACGCCAATAACAGCTCGGCCACATACAACTATACCTATGACAGCAACGGCAACCTGACCAGCGTCACCACACCGATGAACAATACGAGCAGCACCACCTATGACAGTGACAATAACCCGATCACGGAAACGGATGCGAACGGAAACACGACCAAAAACCAATATGATGACAATGACAACCAGACGGCTACCACGGATGCCGCTGAGAAGTCTTCAGCCACTGCCTATGATTCGTACGGCAATCCCGTGTCCGAAACCTCCGAGATGAGCCCGGGCAACAACCTGGCGATCAACGGCAGCGTTGAAATTGACCGCGATGGCGACAGCTGGCCGGATAACTGGACCAAGGTTCCCAGCGGATCTTCCAATATCACATGGGATTCGTCGGGGCTGACCACGGCGGATGGAATCACGCTCGGAAACAAAAGCATCAAAATCTCCATCCCCGGTGATTCAACCGGCGCGGCCGCCATCGCCAGCGACAAGATTCCGTACGACCCGAACAAAACCTATGTCCTGAGCGGGTATATCAAAACCAGCGGCGCCACCGGGCGCGGTGCCATCTACGCCTTTGGGTTCAACTCGCAGACCGGGGAGTACACCTACATCGCCGGAGCGGGCATCACCGGAACGCAAGGCACCACCCGCATCCACCTCTCCCTGGATCCGGGAGCATTGCAAGGCTATGACCAATTGCAAATTCGCGGATACGTCACTGGGATCAACGGGCATTATGCGGGCACCTATTGGTTTGACGGATTGCAGATCGAAGAAGGGTATTATGGCGCATACAACGTGGTCGAAAACAGCGATTTTGAACGGGATAACGACCCGGCGGGGGACAAAATTCCGGACCGCTGGTATTTGTCAGGAAATACGGCAGCAGGAGACGGCCTGGACACCACCGAAAAGTATAACGGCAACAACTCCGTCAAACTGGTGGGCGATTCGAGCACGTACAAGTCGATCTACCAGGACGTAAACTTAACGGGCGGTGCCGGTTCGGTCCTGACCGTATCCGGTTTCTCCAAAGTGCAAAACCCGAACCCGGGCGGAGGCATTTACGGGTTGATCGTGGAAACATACAGCGGCTCGACCAAGGAAGAAACGTTCACCTACAACTTTGACAAAAGCAAATCGCACGACTGGCAGCATATCGCCAATGAAATCAAGACCAGCCAGCCGTTTGACCGGATTCGCGTCTACTACGAATACAGCAATCAGGCGGGAACGGCCTGGTTTGACACGATCAAAGTGGTGCCGGACGCTATCACGATGTACCATACCTATGACAGCAATGGCAACTACGAAACGAAGACCACTGATCCGGAAGGGCGTGTCACGCAACATACCTATGACACTGTCGGCAATCCAACCAGTGAAACCGTCGGCTCCGACACTACCCAATATGCCTATGACGGGTTGAACCGCCTGACCAAAGTGACGGATGCCAAAAACAACGTTACGCAGTACCAGTACGATGCGAACGGCAACAAAACCAAGGTGACCAATGCCCGCGGGAAGGAAACCACCTACACTTACAACGAATTAAATCAGGTGCAAACGGTCACGGATGCCAACGGGAAAACCACGAGCTACGATTACGACATTAATGGCAACCAGACCAAGGTCAGCCAGCCCAACGGCAACACGGTCGAAACCGGATATGACAGCGTCAACCGGCAAAATTCCGTTTCCTACAACGGCACCAAGGTCTACAGCTTCCAGTATGACGCGAACAACAATGTCACCAAGGAAACGGACGAAACGACGGGCACATCGATTAACTACCAATATGACGACGACAATCGCCTGACTTCCGTTCAAGAGCCAAACAGCAACCAGACCGATTACACCTATGATGCGAACGGCAACGTCATCCAGCAAAAGCTGACTGCCGGCAGCACGGTGATCACGCAAGGATTTGCCTACAACAGCAATAACCAACTGGTCAAAATCACGTCCAACGGGGCAAACCAGGCCTGGTTCAACTACAACGAGCAAGACCAGGTGGCCCGCCGCAAAACGGCCGACGGCAACATGACCTTTAACCGCTATAACGGCGCCGGAGATCTGGTCGAACGGGACATCTTCGACAAAAACGGCAACTTGCTCTACAGCTATCTCTACGCATATGACAACAAAGGGCGGATCACCTCCGTTACCGAAACAGACGGAACCAACCCGCCGAAAACGACGTCTTACCAGTATGACGCACTGGACCAATTGACCAAAGAAACCCGGCCGGACGGAACGGTGATCGAATACACCTATGACGAAACGGGCAACCGCCTCACCAAGAAAGTTACCCAGGGCGGAAACAGCACGACTACGACATACACCTACGACGACGCCGATCAACTCACTTCGGTCAACGGCACGAACTATACCTACGACGCCAACGGCAACCTGACCAGCGATGGCAACAAAACCTATGTCTATGACGCGGCCAACCGCTTAACCGCCGTCAAGGACAGCAACGGCAACACCATCGCCTCATTCACCTACCGGGCCGATGGCATGCGCAAAACGATGACCACCGCCTCAGGCACGATCACGTTCCATTATGACCAAAACAACAATGTGTCTTATGAGACAGATCAAAGTGGAGCCGTCGTTGCCAGCTACACCTATGATGACAACAATTTGCCGGTCAGCATGACCCGGGGTGGAAAAACGTATTTCTACCAATTGAACGGCCATGGGGATGTCGTGGCACTCACGGATAGCACCGGTGCCGTGGTCAATACGTACACCTACGATGCCTTCGGCAACCTCGTCAGCCAAACCGGAACGGTGGAAAATCCATACTTGTATGCGGGTTATAGATATGACAAGGAAACAGGCTTGTATTACTTGCAAAGTCGGTACTACAACCCGGATACGGGAAGATTTTTGACAAGGGATAAGTTTGAAGGGTTTGAGCAAAAGCCGTTGAGTTTGAATAAGTATGCTTATGTTGAAAATAATCCTGTTATGCAATCTGATCCTACGGGACAGAATCCTCTCTTAGTTATTATAGGAGAAATAATTCTAGATGCATTGATTGCCGCTTTGGTTTCGACTGCTTTTGATATGCTTTGGACTTATGGCTTCAATTGGAGCCATTGGAGATGGAGTGTTATCTGGCCTAAGTTTCTACGATATTTTTTGGCTTCGTTACCGTTTACTCGTTGGCTGAAGTTACTTTCCTTATCAGCGATATCAGGCATTCGTTATTCCATCTATGTGGCTTGGGTCTCTTCAAAAGCGCGTGGTTTTTGGTCAGGATTAAGGGCCATGAGAAGAGTTGTTGTAAAATTTTGGAAGTGGCATGTTTTAGGAAGACTCAGAAGGTGGCTGTAAGAGAATTTCTATAAAAGTACTAGCAAGCAAGTGTTGCTATAAAACCTTGCTTGCTAGAAACCTAAATACTTTGGTAAGAGGAGATGTCTATTATTGTCTCAGAATAGTCACTTGGTTCAATTCAAAGAAAGCAGTATAGGTCCAATTATACTCATTCAATTATCAGATAAAGATTTACTTCATTTAACACAATGTATCACTGAGTTAGAATATAGAATAGAAGATTCATGTGTTTTTTCCTCTCAAACTTGTGAGCAAAAAACAGTACGTATTGTTTTTAATAGAACCGTAAAAGATCAAAGCCATATAAGGAAATTCTTTTATTATTTTATAAGCCTTTTTGTACTATTAGGGAGTGTAATTGGATTTGTATCTAGTATTTACTATCTAATCCAGTTACTTATAAGTGGGTGAAAGGCATTGTCAAGTATGGTAGAGCCTAATATTAGAATTTGCAATCGGGTAGAGGAAATTGAGGTTCTAATAGAGCTAGATGTAAACCAAGTGAAAAAATTAAGACGTAGTCTAGATGATCTTTATATTGATGGTGGACAATTTAATTTTTTATGTGAAAATGAAGATGGTCAAAAGGTGATGGTGTTGTTTCAGAAAGTTCATCTTAACGGAGAGCAGATGGAATTGGATAATCATACGGAAGAAAACTGGATTTCATCTGTTATTGATTTCCTTCGTATTCCAGTAACAATCTTTTTTTTCTTGCTAGGTTTGTATTCAATCTATCATTTGATTAGATAATCCGGCAAATATCTATAAATACTACGGTTGCAGGTTTCAAGTGAACCAAATTTTCATGAGCGGGTTATTCTCACAGGAATAGAAATTCAAAAATCGTTAGTAATTAACATTCTCTCTTATTTCAGTACAATGGAATTACTACGACTCGAAATAAATTTGAGTAACTATTGACCAGCGTAATTTTGGAATTTAATGAAACGAAAAACTTATTTTATAGGCGGGAAGATAATACATGGATTTATCGATAATTAAAAAGATAAAAACAATAATAAATTTGTTAACTTTCTCTTTTTCCATAGCTCTTATTTATTTTATGTTTACTGATACTACCCCCCCTTGGTTTGACTACTTTTTAGGAAGTGCCTTCATGTTAGCAGCTATTAGATATGGAATAGATTCCTTTATGGAGGAAAAAGAAAAAGATAAAAAATCATTTTTTATAGTTGCTATCATGTTTATCATAATTGCCATTCTAATTCTTCTCGTAAAACCTATTAAATCAGGACTCATTTAATAGTCATAAAAATATATCGGTATAATGACCCCATACGCTTCCAGACAAAATGATAATAGTAGGAAGTAAGAAAGGGGTTATTTTTATTGGGCGGAAAAAGATAGATATTTGAGACCCTATTGGCTACAACGGCGCCGGGGATCTGGTCGAACGGGACATCTTCGACAAAAACGGCAACTTGCTCTACAGCTATCTCTATGCGTATGACAATAAAGGGCGGATCACCTCCGTTACCGAAACAGACGGAACCAACCCGCCACAAATGACGTCTTACGAGTATGACGCACTGGACCAATTGACCAAGGAAACCCGGCCAGACGGAACGGTGATCGAATACACCTATGACGAAGTGGGTAACCGCCTCACCCAGAAAGTCACCCAGGGGGGAAACAGCACCACCACAACGTATACGTACGACGATGCTGACCAACTCACTTCGGTCAACGGCACGAACTATACCTACGACGCCAATGGCAACCTGACCAGCGATGGCAGCAAAACCTATGTCTACGACGCGGCCAACCACCTGATTCAGGTGAAAGACAGCAGCGGCAACACCATCGCCTCGTTCACCTACCGGGCCGATGGCATGCGCAAAACCATGACCACCGCTTCTGGCACGATCACGTTCCACTATGACCAGAACAAGAACGTGTCTTATGAGACGGATCAAAGCGGAGCCGTCGTCGCCAGCTACACCTATGATGACGACAATCTGCCTGTCAGCATGACCCGGGGTGGGAAACTACCAATTAATTGACCGTGGGGATGTCGTGGCACTCACCGATAGCACCGGTGCCGTGGACGTATACCTACGATGCCTTCGGCAACCTCGTCAGCCAAACGGGTACCGTCGTCAACCCCTATACGTACGCGGGTTATAGATATGACAAGGAAACGGGATTGTATTACTTGCAAAGCCGGTACTACAATCCGGATACGGGAAGATTCTTGACGAGGGATACGTTTGAGGGTATTCCAAGTGATCCATTAAGCCAGCATAAGTATATATATTGTCAAAACAATCCTGTGAACAATATTGATCCAAATGACATTCGATGGTTGGCCGTTACCTGGCAGCCGCTATACGCCATGTTTTCGCAGGGGTAGTAGAACTTTACGCTGGTTTAGCGTGGCTTGAAAACAGGCCTCAATCATATTATTATAGCTACCTTAAAAAAATAATTGCTCGGGTACTATCGAGGATTTTAGACTGGCAATGCGTGTATTACCATTTGAAATAGAAACAGGTCAATTGGAGCTAGCAGCAGTTACAATTGGATCAATTATAGCCTATGCTTATTACGCCCCATTCCATACGTATATGGCAATCCGTAATTTTTATCAGGCAGCAAGAGATATAAGGATAGCTATTCGATATGCATGGTTAAGTTGGTTTTAAAATATAGTCATTTTAGTCGAATAATTAGACACAGCCCGAAACAGGCTGTGTCTTACTAACATTTCAAGGTAAGGTGAGCGTGGATGATGGATGACATTTTTGTAAGCTTGCTATATTTGATAGGGATTATTGTTTTGACAGTAATCATTATTTTATATTTTGTCGGTTCTTTAAAAACCCGTTTAGGAATAATAATGGTCCTGATTTATTATGTTTGGTTTGTTTTTTATCTTTGTTTTTCGAATATCTGGATTGAGATGTGGCATTATTTTGTAAAAAAGGAATATGATTCTTTATCTGATGACCTTTTCCTTTTGTTTTGCGAAATTTATTTAATGGTATTTTTTGTAAAGAAATTGAAGGAGGACACTGGTTCGGATTGATGTTTGACTGTTCGCCGCCTAAGATGAGATGGCCGGAGATAAGTTCATAAACTAATCAGAATGGGAATGCTGGCTGGAATGTAGAAAATTAGATTAAATGATAATTATTCACCTATAAAAATAGATCGATCCGAAATAATGAATAAGATTTAATTGAATTAAAATCCACAGTAAAAATAAGATGTGGATTAATTTGGAGCTAATCGACGAACAAAAAGCAATGAATGATCGGCCAAACCTGTCCATAATAGGATAAGATGTCTCGTCATTCTGGATTAATTTAAGTTCATATTTTGACCAGTATATCTACATAAAACTGTCCCAAAGTTTGCAAAAGGTACGCATCAGTAACGTCATGCAAAAGTTAAATGTGAAAGGACGATCTCAAGCCGTTGTGGAGTTGGTAAGATTGGGCGAATTAAAGATATAGTCTGCATGTGACCCTGCCGCATTTGCAAAAAAGGCAGGGGTTTTTATGTGGGGAAAAAGGCCGAATGGATTAAGATGTCAGTACAATGTTTGACCGGGTGGAGATTTTTGCAAATCAATGAAGAGGAAGCCTAAGTCATGCGGAAGATCTTCGATTGGTACATACTTACGGGTGAGGTTTTATGCGGGTCACCAGCGAATGAAACCGGTGAAAAAGTGGATTCGGAGAAATGCTTGATAGGATGGTAATGAGATGAAAACAGATGAACACTGAGCTAATTGCAGCAACCTACTGTTTATCGGCTATTTTGAGCTTTTACCTATATAAATTAGCAGAAAATACTTTCTCTTTAAAAGTACGAAAAGTTGTTTCAGGTAAATTTTTAGAAGAGGGAGGTCGACGTCCCTACCCACTGATTCATTAGAAGTTGTTTTCCTGAAAACCATAAAAAAGCTTCTTCCTACGAATAACTTTATTGTAGAGTAGAGAGTTAATACTACTAATCATTTTTGAAAAGTCCCTGTGGTGGGGCTTATTTACCTAGAGACTCTTTTTCAATTAGACTTGGGGAAACTTCAAATTGAATCCAAAAACCTTGGGTTATGTTTTCTGGTTTTTCCCCAAGGGGGTCGTACCGTTTATTGAACCATCTTATAAAGGAGCGTCATGTATTGAAAATTGGCTTCATTAGTTGTACCAAAAAGAAAAAGGAATTTTCTTGCCCATCAGAAGAAATGTATTCTGTTTCGCCTCTATTTCAAAAAGCTTACTTATACTGTAAAGACTATTATGACAAAGTTTATATCTTGTCAGCTAAATATGGTTTATTAAAGCCAGATCAAGTAATAGACCCCTATGATCAAACGTTAAACAGCATGAAGGTATGGGAGAAAAGGGAATGGTCTGAACGTGTTTATAAGCAGTTTTTGAGTGAGAGCAATTTAACGTGTTACCGCCGGTCTATAATTGACCCAGGATCGCCGAAAAAGAATTGACCCACTCCCCGTCGAATAAATCCCCTTCGAATAATACCGCCAAATTTCTT
>NZ_JAECVX010000025.1:0-8828 GCF_016055105.1 Thermoactinomyces sp. CICC 10523 | reverse complement strand
TCTTCCAGGGCACGCCACCTGTCTGGTGATGATAGCGGAGGGGATCCACCCGTTCCCATCCCGAACACGGAAGTTAAGCCCTCCAGCGCCGATGGTACTCGGGTTCACCCCTGGGAGAGTAGGTCGTTGCCAGGCACAAAAAAACCCATCTCAATCGAGATGGGTTTTTTTATTTATTAATAACGAAATGGAGACTTTCCATTTGAATAGATGTGAGACACTTTAAACTTCAGATACAAAGACACTTTAGACCTGAAGATATTATTTTATTTTAATAAATAAATATAATATATGGGATAAAACAGAGAGAACGGATACGAGAATAATGGAAATCGCTTGGTTGGAGGGACGATGACAATCATGGCGAGTTCCATTTTAATTCTGGATTTCCTGTCGAAATGAGCAGCTATTTCTACTTGAATAGTTCTGGAGAACCGTTCATATTTTCCCTTTTTTTACTGAATGTAATCACGTTTATAGTATAATAACAATAATATTGAAAGTTAATATTATACTATAAAATAAAAAAGAAATGGAGGAGAAAACAATCATGTATGATTTTACGTATTGGAATAAGCAATATATTGGTGGGGAATGGATTGATGGTTCAAGCCCGACCCGCTATGAAAATGTAAATCCCTATAATGGTGAAACATTATCCACCCTTCAGTTGGCGAATCGCGATGATATTGCCCGAGCTTATGAGAAAGCGAAACAGTCCCAGAAAGCCTGGGAACAATTGAACCCCTACAATCGGGCAATGGTAATGGAAAAAGCTGCGGCACTGATGGTAGAACGAGCCGACGAACTCATCGAGATCTTGATTGCCGAATCGGGCAGTACCCGGATCAAAGCCAGCATTGAAGCAAAATCGGCTTTCTCCATGTTGAAGGAGGCAGCCAAATACCCTTTTCAGATGAACACAACGGTTCACCCTTCATTTGTCGTCGGAAAAGAGAACCGGGTTTATTGTAAACCGCATGGAGTCGTTGGGATCATCAGCCCGTCCAACTTCCCGTTTATTTTATCCTTACGTGCGGTCGCTCCTGCTTTGGCAACAGGTAATGGCGTTGTTTTGAAACCGGATTCGCAGACATACATATCGGGTGGTCTTTTTCTCGCCAAACTGTTTGAAGATGCCGGTCTGCCAAAAGGGGTGTTTAATGTTGTTGTCGGGGAAATCGAGGAAATTGGTGATATCTTTATTGAACATCCCGTTCCACGGCTGATTTCTTTCACGGGTTCAACTGAAACAGGCCGGCATATCGCCCAAATTTGCGGAAAACATCTCAAAAGACTGCATCTGGAGCTGGGAGGCAATAACCCCTTTATCGTGCTGGAAGATGCAAATATTGAAAAGGCGGTGCAGGCTGCGGTTTTCGGTGCTTTCTTGCATCAGGGGCAAATCTGTATGTCGATTAACCGCATCATCGTACATAAAAGTCGATATGAAGAATTTATCCGTTTGTTTGCGGAAAAAGTGAAGAAGCTGAAAGTCGGAAATCCGGCGGAACCGGATACCTTTATTGGACCGTTAATCAATAAAAATGCCGTTCCCCGCGTTCTTTCTTTGATCGAGGATGCTGTACAACAGGGATGCAGGCTGATTCTCGAAGGAAAAGCATATGATCAATTTCTTGAGCCTTATATTCTTGCAGATGTGCGTAATGACATGAAAATTGCCCAAACGGAGCTTTTTGCCCCTGTCGCCTGTATCCTTCCCGTTGAAAGTGAAGAAGAAGCAATAGAGATTGCCAATGATAATTCATACGGGTTGAGCAGCGCGGTTTTCTCCGGATCGATTGAGCACGGAGTTCGTGTCGCCCAGCGAATCCAGGCCGGGATGGTTCATGTCAATGACCAAACGGTCAATGATGAACCCAATATTCCTTTCGGTGGTGAAAAAGCTTCGGGTTACGGACGTTTTGGCGGAAATTGGGGGCTTGGAGAATTTACCACAACCAAATGGGTGTCAGTGCAAAATGAACCACGGACTTTTCCCTTCTGACCCATGGCCGCAGGTTGAATCAACGGGTTGAAATGGCGAAATCGCTCGAAAAACCATGCCCGATTGAGGAGGATTGGCGTTAATGTGCAAAATCGCACTTCAACTTTGGACGTTAAATAACATGGCTGAGAAGGATTTTTTGGGGACACTCCGCCGGGTAGCCGACTTGGGATATGAGGGAGTTGAATTCGCCGGTTTTTTCGAAGCACCTGCCATGGCGGTAAAAAAAATGATGGAAGAGAAAAAATTGACTGCAGCGGGCAGCCATGTTCCCTTGTCTGAGTTTGCACCGGATCGGATTGAGTCCGTGTTTCGGTATCATGAGCAGATCGGCAACCGCTTGTTGGTTGTTCCTTGGCTGCCGCAAGGGATGAGGACGACAGCTGATGATTTTAAACGATTGGCAGAAACGTTTAATCAACTGGGACAACAGTGCAAAGAGGCCGGTTTCATGTTCGCCTATCACAATCATGATTTCGAATTTCAAAAATTTGGCGGATTAACAGGATTTGATATCCTGTTTACGGAAACGGACCCACAATTGGTCAAAATGGAATTGGATATATATTGGGCTGAATATTCCGGATTCAATGCCGTTCAATTGATGAAAAAATACAGAGATTCATTGATTGCACTCCATCTGAAGGATATGAAACGGGTAAACGGCAAAGCAGTCAGTACGGAAGTAGGAGCCGGTTCTCTTGACATCCCGGCAATTGTCGCCCTGGCCAACGAGTGGAACCTTTCCTGGCTGATTGTGGAACAGGAGGAATTTGATTATGACCCGATGCGCTCCGTCCATCAAAGCTTGGCATATTTGCAAGGGAAGTTGAAATAAATTTTTCAGGCTGGAACCATGGGAAAATGGGGCGGATGAACCGGTTCAAATATGGATAGACGATCATAGGATAGCAACGTGCATCTTTAATCCAAAGGAGTGGATTTTGTTGGAACGCATTAAGCCTCCCATGCATCCCATGCCTCCGGTGGCTCCCATGCCCCCGATGGTTCCTGCGCCTCCCAAGTATCCGATGTTTCACTATCCCAAACATCATTACAAAAAGATGGATCACCATTCCTTGTACAAAGCGTACCGGCACAGCAAAAAAGCCACCAAGATATTGAAACATATGCTGCATCATTGTCATGATTGGGGGTATTGGGACAGTTCTTCCAGCAGTCACTGGCGGGACAGCAGTTCGTGTAGCTCTTCCAGCAGTTCCTGATCACAAGCGAAGATGGAAGACGGGTTCCGTACATCCCTTCAACCTGTCGCGACGTGTGGAGAAAAGCAGAGCAAGAAGAATCTCCTCACGACACAATGGGAATCGCGGACGAAAACGGAAGCAGAGTCCAAGTTTGGCTCTGCTTCTTTTATTTGGTGCGAAACGTTCTTCATCATGGGAAATTTCAACTGGGGAGGGCTCAAACTCACGGTGGAGAGAAGAATGCGAAAAATTTTTTTATCCCTCCCGGGCAGTGTTGGCACTTGTCCCGAAACTGCGCACAGCTGGGCGGAAGATTTGCTTGGTTCAACGGTCGGGCATACTAGACCGCGCCCGGCCTCTGAAGGAGAAGATCGAGAAAATGGTCGTAGTTGAGCACCTCTTGGCCTTGTCCCAAACATCGCGGATGTGTCTCAATGAGTTCTCCCTTGTGGCAGAACTCCACTCGCTCAGCAAAGACCTTTCACCTCAGCTCTGAGGAGGCATAGTCAAAGCTGTTTTCTCCAAGGTGACCATGGAAAGCGAATTGCTGTTCCCATACCGGGTTGGATCGCAAGCTCACGGACGTGGAGGCAGCGGTAACATGTGCGCTTTGTCTTCCTCATAGGCTTGCCTCCCTGACGGTAAGTGAAGTACGGGGAACAGTGGTCGTCTCGTAAGCGATGCACTTTTCAACCTGCCATTGGTTAAGTTCATCCAAGCTGGATACAGAGGGCATCGGGATGAAGTATTGACTCTTGGCCACCTTTACAAAGTTCTCGACCTGTCCCATGCACAGAAAGTCCAGAAGCCATAATCCAAGTCGAGAGGAATCCGGCAGAATTATCACATAATTTTTCAAAATATCCCTGTTCTTTCTCTGGATCTACTATTATATCCCCACAGTCGATTAACACTTTTATTGAAAAAATCCATATAAGTGAGATTAATAATTTAAAAAGAGGTGATGAAGATGTCCCTCTCGTTTCGTAACCTTACTCCCAATACCGTATTCATTTGCATTAATTATCAGGTAGTTCCTGGGACTTGTCCTGAGGGATATGTGAAGACAGTGTGGTTTAGAGTGGAGCCTGGTGCGACTGAACGTGTTTATGTTGGAAGCACCAGAAGAGTGCGTTCATACTACGCCGAGGATAATTTCGGAAATGTATGGACTGGAAATAGCCCCCCAACACCCAAATCCCTAATACACGTTTTAGGTGGTGCCTGAACAGAAGGTGCAATTCCTTCCAAATAGTAGAAGGACTCTGCAGAAGCGTTGGGTTTAGACAAATAACTTCGCTTGCGGAAGAGCTAATACTCGAATTGACTTTGACAAGTAACCGAAGAGCACCCAGATCAGGTAATGTTCGTTTAGAATTGCCAACAACGCGAAAACTCAAATATCGAAAATATCCACACGGCATTATCAATAAAACGGGTTCTGGTGCATAAAAGACGAAAGATGACACGAATGGAGAGCCCGTTCCTCAATCCTTCAAACGGCTCAGAAGTGAAAACGAAAAATATGGGTGATGGGATGCGTGTCCAAGCCGGGGGATTTTCCGTCTATGCTGAATCGCTTTGTCAGTGATCAATTCTCCTCATCGATAAGATTCTCCACCATGAAACAGATTTAGAAATCAAAAAACATGATACGGATGCCGCGGGCTATACTGATCAAGTTTTTGGATTAAGCCATATATTTGGATTTCGATTTGCGCCCGGGATTTGAAATACAGGGGATGCGCACTTTTTTTCCCCTCGATCTGCCTAATGGTTTCCCAAGATTTCAGATTTGCTTAAAAAGATTAATCCTCAAGTGATCTTGCAAAATTGCGATCAGGTATTGCGTATCTCCCATTCAATCTTAGATGGGAAAGTGTTTCTGCGTCGCTTGTTATGAACAAATTCCGTTCATATAACCGGGAATATCATGTAGTGAAAGCTTTACGTTTTATAAGTCAAGGGGAACTGCGAGAACGTTTATTGATTGACCAATACCAAAGAGGAACAGCGCTAAATATGATCTTCCATATTTTCACCGCTCAATTGGGAACATATCAATACACCGATTAAATATACAATCAGACAACAAAACCCGATCACAACCCTTAACGTGGTTGAAAATCGGGTTTTTCACTTCTCTGAGTTCTTAGCGTGGCAAAATCGCGTTTTTCTGTCGGTACCCCTGGTGAGAAAAAAGTAATTTTTTATGGTAATGATTGGTTATTAAAGAAAAAAAGCAAAAAAGTGGTTTAAGAAATGACATTTACGGTTAGTAGGTTAAGAGAGAGGGGTGTTTTTTTGGAAACAATAAAGATAAAAGTAGAAAATTTATCCAAAATTTATGGTCGTTCGTCGAAGAAAGCACTGAAAATGTTAAAGGAGGGAAAGGATAAAAAGACGATATTGAAAGAAACCGGTGCTTCGGTCGGAGTCAATCAGGCCGATTTTGTTGTGTACACCGGCGAGATTTTTGTGATTATGGGTTTATCGGGAAGCGGTAAATCAACATTGATTCGAATGCTAAACCGCCTGATTGAACCGACTGATGGACAAGTATTGATTGACGGGGAAAATATCGTCAAAATGTCCCAGGAAAAATTGCGTGAAGTCCGGCGCAAAAAGATCGGAATGGTGTTTCAGAAGTTTGCCCTATTTCCTCATCGCACAGTGTTGTCGAATGTGGAGTTCGGCTTGGAAATTCAGGGTACTCCCGAACAGGAACGAAAACAGAAGGCAATGGAAAGTTTGCGATTGGTGGGGCTTGAAGCCTGGGCGGAAAGTTACCCGAACCAATTGAGCGGCGGAATGCAACAAAGGGTGGGGCTGGCCAGGGCACTGACCAATGATCCCGATATCCTGTTGATGGACGAGGCCTTTAGTGCTTTGGACCCGCTCATTCGCAAGGATATGCAGGATGAGTTGCTCGAATTGCAACGATCCATGCATAAAACTATTGTTTTCATTACCCATGATTTGGACGAGGCCCTGAGAATCGGGGATCGGATCGCCCTTATGCGCGATGGGGAAATTGTGCAAATCGGAACGCCTGAGGATATTTTGACCAATCCCAACAACGAATATGTCGAGCGATTTGTGCAAGATGTCAACCTGGCCAAAGTGTTGACCGCTGAGTCGATTATGCGAAAAGCGGAATCAATCATTCTCGGCAAGGATGGGTTGCGAGTTGCCTTAAAGCTGATGCGGGATAAAGGTGTTCCGGCAATGCTCGTCGTGGATCGCGATCGTAAGCTTCATGGAATGCTCACGGCTGAGCAGGCAAAACAGGCGTTACGTGAAGGAAAAGAGATGCGGGATGTGATGATCCGGGATCTTGTCCGCGTCCAGAAAGATACACCGTTAAGGGAGATTCTTCAGCTTATGGCCCAGTCCGATTCTTCTTATCCGGCCGCTGTGGTGGATGAGGAAGGACGGCTGGCCGGAGCGGTCGGAAGAGGAGCCATTTTTGCTGCTCTGGCTGGACAGGCAGGTGATTCCGAATGAGTTTGCCGCGTATTCCTTTAGACAAATGGGTAGATGCGTTTATCCAGTGGCTGCAAATTCATTTTAAGCCGCTGTTCGATTTGATCAACGGAGCGATTGGGCCGACTGTTGATTTCTTTCAACATTTGTTGTCCGCTGTGCCACCGATCTGGATGATCCTGCTGCTGACCCTGCTGGTGTGGTTGGTTAGTCGCTTGAGGATTGCCATTTTTGCATTCATCGGTTTAATGCTGATTTATGATTTGCAATTATGGTCAGACAGCGTATTGACGATTGCGTTGGTTCTCACTGCGACCTTGATTTCCATTGTGATCGGGATTCCTCTGGGGATATTGGCCGGTCGCAGCGACAAAATGAAAGGTTTTTTATTTCCTGTCCTTGATTTTATGCAAACTATGCCATCTTTCATCTATCTGATTCCGGCTGTCTTTTTCTTTGCGCTGGGGAATGTGCCTGCGGAAATCGCTTCAATCATTTTTGCGATGCCGCCCACCATTCGCATGACAAGTTTGGGATTGCGTCAAGTATCCGGAGAACTGAAAGAGGCTGCCGATGCCTTTGGGACAACCTCCTGGCAGAAATTGATCAAGGTGGAATTGCCGTTGGCTCGTTCGACCATTCTGGCCGGGATCAACCAAACGATCATGCTCTCTTTGTCAATGGTTGTGGTTGGTTCCATGATTGGCGCAGACGGATTGGGCAAGATTGTGCTCCAATCGATTTCCCGTCTGCAGGTCGGAAAGGGATTTGAAGCCGGATTGGCGATTGCCATCATTGCCATTATCCTTGACCGTGTCACCCAGAATCTCGGAAATGCGAAAACAGCCGCCGTCAATAAAAAAACGCCGATGGTGATCGTCCGCAAATGGTTGACGATTGCCACGATCATTGCCCTGCTGGGGATGACGGTTTATTCCTATGTCGGAGACGGATCCGGCAAGAAAAAAATCGTGCTGACTTATGTCGCCTGGGATTCGGAAATTGCCAGCACCAATGTGGTTAAACAGGTATTGGAAAAAGCCGGTTACGATGTTGAAATTCAAGAGACGGAAGCTGCCCCCATGTGGGAAGGCGTCGTCAGCGGAGCGGCGGATGCTCACGTCTGTGCCTGGTTGCCGTCATCAAGCAAAATTTTTGTCGAAAAATACAAGGGACAATTTGACGATTTGGGTCCTAACCTGACGGGAGCAAAAATTGGGCTGGTTGTTCCGCAATATGTACCGATCAATTCCGTTGATCAGCTGAATCAGTACCGCGATAAATTCAACGGGCAAATCATCGGTATCGACCCGGGATCCGGCGAAATGCAACTGACGGAGAAACTAATGAAACAATATCAACTGAATGGCTATCAGTTGATCTCGGGCACGGATGCTTCGATGGTAGCTTCCCTGGACAAGGCGTATAAACAGAAGAAATGGATTGTGATAACCGGTTGGGAACCGCATTGGAAGTTTTTAAAATATAAATTGAAATTCCTGGATGATCCGGACGGAGTTTATGGTGGTCCACAATCGATCCATACCATTGTGCG
The DNA here is from genome assembly GCF_016055105.1 of Thermoactinomyces sp. CICC 10523. NCBI lineage: Bacteria > Bacillati > Bacillota > Bacilli > Caryophanales > Thermoactinomycetaceae > Thermoactinomyces > Thermoactinomyces sp. CICC 10523. The sequence continues at coordinate 571 of NZ_JAECVX010000025.1, read as the reverse complement.
TAAAGGCCTGAAGAAGGACATGCCGGAAGCGTATGCGATTTTGGACCGGTTTCATTGGAGCAAAGAGGATATGGAAGAAGTCATGCTGAAGATCCACGATGGAATGTCTCCGGATCAAGCTGCTGCTGAATGGGTTAAAAGCCATCCGAAACAAGTAAATGAATGGCTTGGTAAACAGTAAGATTGAAAACATGCCGCCAAAGGCGGCATGTTTTTTACTTTTTGTTGAGTTTCATGATTCTGGATTATTCTGTTGAGGCTCAGGTATTTAATTAAGATTGTTTCTAAAGGGGGAAACTGCTTCGAGGAAAAATGATGAGGGAAAAACTCCATTTTTTTTAAAAAAAACTGTTGCATAAGCTTAAAGATCGTGCTATATTATTTCTTGTCGCCGCAATGACCGGCGCAATTGAGAGAATGCACCTTGAAAATAAGATATGGAATAAGGCAAATGACGAAATGGTCATTCGTCATGTTGCATCACCGGGAGAGAAACCGTAGCAGGTTAAGCTACTAAGGGCACACGGTGGATGCCTTGGCGCCAGGAGCCGATGAAGGACGGGGCGAACAC
>NZ_JAECVX010000024.1:0-8869 GCF_016055105.1 Thermoactinomyces sp. CICC 10523 | reverse complement strand
ATAGCCTGTCAGTTCGTCTACCGTTTTGTACTCAAAAAACAGCGTTTTGGGCAACGGGCCAAATGTTTTTTCCAACTCGTTCGTCAGCTTCATCACCATAATCGAGCTGATGCCGTATTTCTCCAAATCCCGGTCCGGAGCGATCTCTTCCGCACGTACCTTCAGGACGGATGCAAGCAGCCGCTTTAAATAATCAGCCGCCTTCCGTACCAGTCGCCCTTCTTCCGCTGTCAGGCCTTCACTCTGTTGTTCCACAGCTTCCGAAAGACGATTGGTTTCGGCGTTAAAGAGAGGGCCGAAGGATTCCAGCAAAAATGTCGCCAGACTGTTGAGGGTTTCGTGTTCCGCAATTTCCCGGGCGGTGAGGTCTGCTCCGTATTCCGTCTGAAGGAGATCAGCCAGTTCCGTCAACTTCAGCGGATCAAAGCCGTATTCACCCAGTTTCACATCACTCATAATCTCCGCGGAAGGAACCTGAAGCACAGAGGCTGCCGCCTTTTGCAAAAAAGCCAGTATTCTGTTCCGCTGCTCGTTTTGCTGCCGTCGCACATGCAAACTCTTGAATCGGACGGCGGCTTCCTCCGGTGTGATTTTCTTTTCTTTCAGCTGTCTGTATAACTCTTTCAACTGTCTATCCATTTTTCCGGTACCCCTTATCTTGAAGCCGTTAAAATCCGTTCGACTTCCTCTTCAGATAATTCGCCCTTCCAAATCCGCTCCGACAGATCGAGATAAAACGCATCTTCCGCTCCCTCACGTTGCAACGAATTTACCGGCCGGGTCGAAAATCCCCGGATCTGCACACAGATCCCCCCGTCTTCATTACACAGATCGAGATCCAGCAGCCCGGCGCCCGGAGATGCTGCCCCATTCCCATCACGCCGGCGGATATAAGCCCACATACCGGCGGAGCAGGTGGCCAGTATATCCAATGTTTCAAGGGAATACGGCAGTGAAGTTAAAGGCGCGTTCGCCGCGATGGCAAAGCCCGCCGCAGCCTGTAACGCCGAATCGATCAGGCCGGGGTGCAGAAAAAAAGACCCTTGCGCACCGTTTACACCGGACGGTAATGACAACTTCGCAAGAATCTGGTCTTCATACAGATAAAGGCGCTCAATCAGACGGTGTGACGGCCCGTATGCAATCCCTGCCGCCCGAAAAGCCGGGTAGATTTGCTCCGGCGTGAGAATTTTCCGAGGAGATTGCGCCTGCAACGCTGCGACATCCAGCGGGGAAACGGTCACCGGATCGGTCAAAACCAGGCTGCCCTGGCTGTGGACCTCGTTGGTTTCATCCTCAGGATCAAGGGAACCGCTGTAGATTTCATAATCAATCGCTCCATCTTCCTCAGGGGTCAGGCAAATATGGACTTCCACCGGATCTTCCCCCACGGCCAGCGGAGCCGCCCAAACATGATTGACCAGGCGGATGCGTGTGCGGCCATCCCGCAAGGCCTTCGCCGCCTTCGGATGCAGTGCCAGCTCCAGCGCCGCCCGGGCCATTTCCAGACAGGCTGATCCGGGCAAAATGCGGCGGCCGTGGATCACGTGATCCGTCAGAAACGGTTCCTTTCCGGTCAATGTCGAACTGAACCGCTGCACGGAGAGGTCGGAAGTGTTCCGATGCAATAAGGGATGGAGCCGGTTCCCGTTCACAGGCACAGGATTCCGGCCAGGGAGCCAATAACGTTCCTTGGCAAATGGATATCCCGGCAAAGGAATGCGTTGCGGCAGGCTGCCCTCATACAAACCGTTCCAGTCGATCGCGCCGCCGACGATCCACCATGCAGCGATCTGGTCCCTCCTCGCCTTCCCCGGGGGATGTCCGGGAGAGGCGGGAGATGCACCCGCTCCTTTTTTCACCTGATTGGTCAACAGCCCCTCCGGATGATTGCCGTTGACAAAAGCATCCAATGTCCCGATCACTTCGTCTTTTGATCCGGCCCAAAAAGCCAGACGACACTCCATGGCCTCCCTGCCCGTCTGCAAAGTGTAAGCCAGGTCACCCAGGTTCAGTCGTTCCTGCGCCTGAACCCACTCTTTCATGATTCCGGCATAAACCTTCAATCGCTCTTCCGTTTTTGCCGACAACACGACCAATACCGGGTGATCTGCGTTCACAACCGGTGCTCCCGCTCTCTGCTGCCGCGGAAGGTATTCCTCTATCACCAGATGGGCATTGGTTCCGCTGAACCCGAACGAGCTGACACAAGCCCGCCTCGGTGCCGGCGCCTCCCAGGGAATCGTTTCCGTATTGATGTAAAAGGGGGAATCCGCAAAATCGAAATGTTCATTCGGCTCCGTAAAGTTAAGGGTGGGCACCAAGAGCTTATGCCGCATGCAGAGAAGAACCTTGTGGACACCCGCCACACCGGCGGCGGCCGACGTATGCCCGATATTCGATTTCACGGAGCCGATCGCACAATAATTCTTCTTCTCTGTCCTCTCCCGAAATGCGGCTGACAAAGCCTTTAACTCAATCGGATCTCCCAGCTTGGTTCCGGTGCCGTGCATTTCCGCATAACTGATGCCGGCCGGATCGATGTTGAATTTTTGATAAACGGATCTTTCCAGTTCAAATTGGCTTTTGATGCTGGGTGCGGTAATTCCGTTCGTTTTCCCGTCCTGATTCATGCCGAACCCGATAATGAGGCCATAGATGTGGTCACGATCCGCCTCGGCATCCTTCAGCCTTTTTAAAACCAGGGCCCCGGCTCCCTCACCGGGGACCATGCCGTTGCCTGACTGATCAAAAGCCTTGCATTGACCATCCGGAGATAACATTCCGGCCGAACACATTCCGATGTAAGGCTCCGGCGTCAGGTATAAAGAAACACCGCCGGCCAGAGCCATATCGATTTCCCGGTGAAGCAGGGCCTGGCACGCCAGCGTAATGGCGACCAGAGAGGAAGAACAGGCGGTATCAACCGATATGGCCGGGCCCTTGAGATTGAGAAAATAAGCGATGCGGGCCGCAGCGATGGAAGCATTGTTTCCCGTGAGATCGGTAAGCCCAACCTTCCGGTCGCACAACATCCGGTAGTATTCATTGCCCATGATCCCCAGATAAACCCCGCACTGCTTTCCGTTCAATTCGGCAGGGGTGTATCCGGCATCCTCAAAGGCCCGGTAGGCTTCCTGCAGGAAAATGCGCTGTTGCGGATCCATCATTTCCGCTTCCGACGGCGAAATATGAAAAAACAACGGATCAAAACAGTCGACATCATCCAGCAAGCCCAGCCATTTGCAATAGATTTTTCCGTCTTTCGGGGGATACGGTTCAAAATAAGAATGCACATCCCAGCGGGATTTCGGAATTTCCCGGATCGAGTTACGCCCCTGAGCCAAATTGGCCCAATAGGTTTCAAGGTTGTCTGCCCCGGGATACCTTCCCGACATGCCGATCACGGCAATCGCTTCCCGCTCATCCCGCTGAGGGCTTCGATTATTTTTCTCTCTGATGTTCGTCAATCGGGCTTTCGCCTCTTCCAGGGTGAATTCTCCGGCTTGCAGTGCGCGCAGGATCTCTTGCGAGTTCATCATTGCCCTCCCCCTAAATCAAATCATGCCTCTGCAACCATTCATTGGCCTTTTCGACCTCTAATGTCCCCCGCTCCACTTGCTCCAGCACCTCTTCCAGGGTCAGGGGAGGAACCGATGCAGACGGTTCAGAACCAGATTTGTCCCGGCCCGTCCTTTCCCTGAGCATCCAGGCGGCAAATTCACGCAAGTTCGGATAATCATACAACGCGGTCGCCTCTATCGCAGTTCCGTATCGTTTATTGAGCGCCCGTGTCCACTCCACGCCCAAAATCGAATCCAATCCCAGATCGGTAAAATTCTGGTCCGGATCGATCTCACTGCGATCAAGGTACATGATTTCCGCGAGACTGTCCGCCAGCTCGTCCATCAAGGCCCCGGCTTCCCCGGGATCCGTTCCGCCCGCTGCCTGATTTTCCGTTTGCAACAGACCGGGCCCGGCGCCTTGAACCGACTGCTGGGCGAGAATCAGCTTCCCTAATTCGCGAATCGTGGGGTAATCATACAAAGTGGTGGCTTCCAGCGAAGTCCCGTGCTGTTTATTAATCACGCGAATCCATTCCACACCCAAAATCGAGTCCAGCCCGAGATCATGAAAGTTCCGGTCCGGGTCGATCTCCCCGCGCTCCATGTACATGATCTCTGCCAGACTGTCAGCGAGCGCCTCCTGCAAAGCCTCCTCGGAGGGATTGGAAAAAGAGAGCGGCACAGCCTCGCGTGGCGACGGATCAGGCAGAGACAACCTGATCGGAGCCCGCTGCTTGGCTTCCCGCTTATCCGGGAACTGCTGGATTTCCGCCACCAAAGGCTTTAATGAAATGCCGGCAGGCTTTGCGGCGGACGCTGCCGCTTCTCCACCGGACCATTTTGAGGAACGGGGCAAATGGTCAGCCGGTTCCGCTCCGGTCGAAATTAAATCCTTGCTTTTCCTTTCCTCAGGCCAAAATCTCTTCCTCTCGAACGGATAGGAAGGCAGATGGATCCGGCGCGGCCTGCTCCCGCCGTACAGTTTATCCCAATCCACCGGACTGCCGTTCACCCACAGCCGGGCGATTTCCTCCCAGTTCCCTTCCCATGATCCGTCCGGCGATGAAACTGAACGGAATTCACCCATTGGCAAATCCCTGCTCCCGTTTTTCTCCCTTTTCAAAGAAGCGGTGAACAGGTGCGGCGGCGGATTCCCTTCTGTAAACAGCTTCAATGTCTGCAGGATTGACTCCCGCGATCCGGCGACAAAAGCCATCCGGCAATCCATCGGCTCTCTGCCCACTTGCAGGGTATAAGCCAAATCCCGGAGATTGAGGTTTTGATGTTTCCAGATAAAGTGCATCATCCGGCTCGCATACGTCTTCAATTGCGCTTCGTTTCTGGCTGACAGGACAAACAAGAGCGGATGCCCGCCATCCATCGGGTCCGTGGGAGCCATTGTCTCCGGCTCCGGAAGGTACTCTTCCACCACGATATGGGCATTTGTCCCGCTGAACCCGAAAGAACTGACAGCCGCCAGGCGCGGTACCCCGTCGCGCTCCGTCCAGGGGCGTTTGCTTTTATTGATATAAAACGGACTGTCATCCAGGGAAATATGTTCGTTCAAACGGTGATAATGAATAGTCGGGGGCAGCGTCTTATGTTTCAGGGCAAGCAGCACTTTAATCAATCCGGCGATTCCCGCAGCCGTCAAAAGATGCCCGATGTTGCTTTTGACCGACCCGAGCGCGCAGTAGTGTTTTTTGCCGGTAAAAGACCGGAATGCCTCGGTAAGCGCTTCGACTTCGATCGGATCGCCGAGCTTGGTGCCGGTTCCGTGCGCCTCGACGAGTGAGATTCGTTCGGGATTGATGCCGAAACGATCATACACCTCCCGCTCCAGTTCAACCTGCGCATGAAGACTCGGTGCAGTGATGCCGTTGGTCTTGCCGTCCTGATTGACACCCCAGCCGCGGATGACGCCATAAATCGGATCTTTATCCCGGATCGCATCGCTCAGGCGTTTCAGCAAGACTACGCCCACTCCCTCGCCGGGCACAAATCCGTCGGCATCATTGTCAAAAGTGGAACAACGGCCGTTTCCGGACAGCATGCCTGCCTTGCTGGTCATGATATGGAGAGACGGGCCGGCCATGATACAGACTCCTCCGGCCAGGGCAAGATCGCTGTTGCCCAGGATCAGGCTGTTGCATGCCTCGGCCACGGCGACCAGGGAAGAGGAACAGGCTGTTTCAATCGCCATCGAAGGTCCCCGCAGATTCAGCAGATAAGAGATCCGTGCGGCCAGAATGGAGGTGGTTCCGCCCATCAGCACCCGGGCATTTAACTCCTCTTCCTTGAACAACCGACCGTAATCGCTCGGCGCACATCCGACAAATACGCCGCAACGGCTTCCGGACAGATCAGACGGGCGTAATCCGGCATCCTCGATACAGCTCCAGCAACTCTCCAGAAAGAGGCGTTGCTGCGGGTCCATGGCGATCGCTTCAACCGGTGGAATGTGGAAAAAGGCAGGGTCAAATTTGTCCACATCCTCCAACACGCCCATCCACTTGCTTATGCTTTTTCCGGGAGCTTCCGGATCCGTGTCGTAATATCGGGCAGCCGGCCACCGCGATTCGGGGATTTCCGAGATACAATCCCGGCCATTCACCAGGTTGTCCCAAAATTGCTCCAGATTTTTGGCTTTTGGAAACTGCCCCGACATGCCAATAATGGCAATGGCCGTCTCTTCCGCGTCCTGTTTCTCCACAGGCCCGGGAAGAGCGGTCACGTTTCCTTTTGCCGTAACCGGACGGTCAAAGCGGGACTGAATGTGTTCGCAGGCACGGTTCATCAGCAATGCGGCAATTTCGGCCACGCGGCGGTTTTTCCAATGCTCATAAGGCGTTCCTTTCACCCACTCGTTAAAAGCCCCCATGGCCGGTCCGCAGAATATTTGGAAATTATCTCTCTCGGTTTCATCCCCGTTGAGGGTGGCCCGGTTGCAATAGGCAAAATACCATTTAAAAATGAGCGCCATTTTAAATCGCGGATTTTCCTCCGCTTCGACCAGATGCTGCGGATTTTTCTTTTTCTTATACTCACAAACCAAATCCCAGACTTCGGAAAAAGTTCTCTTAAAATACTGTGTTTCAATCTCGTGCCTGATTTCCTCCGGAATCTCATCGATCGAATTGTATTGCATGAACAATTGGTATAACCGGTTGGCGCGGTTATGGAATTGTGTATGTTTCCTGACGACCTGCGCTTTTGCCCCGATTTCAAACATATCCCCGGCGACGGTCACTGCCGTGTCATGGATGGTGACGGTACCGAGCAACTCTTTCACAACTTCATGAGCGCCGCTTTCCACCGTACACTGGTTAATCGACCCGGTAAAAATAAAATCGGCACCCAGCATAAAGGCCGATGCCACGGCTTCGGGCGTTCCGATTCCCCCGCCGCAGCCGATCATGATCGGTTCCGGATAGGCATGCTCTTGCTGCATTTTATTTCTGAGGGCGATGACGGAAGGAACTAGCGCCGATGAAACCCCTTGATCAGTATGACCGCCGGAATCGGCTTCCAGCGCAATATCGTCACCCATCGGCACCGACCGGGATAACTCCGCTTCTTCCTCTGTAATCAAACCGGCTTCCAGCAACTGCTGCACCAGATCCTTTGGAGGAGGGGACATGAACTGCCGGGCGATTTCCAGCCGGGAGCATTTCCCGATGATCCTTCTCGGAAATACAATGCGCCCTCCTTTTTTGTAAATCCCCTTGATTCTGCAATAGACCAGCGGGGCGGTAATGGAGGAATAGGCGGACGCTTCAATGTACGGAATTCCGTACTTGATGAACAGAGTAGCGTGCTCCCATTCTTCTTGCGGGTCGTCAAAGTTGGCAATCAGGCACATGCCGTACGGTTCATCCGGATTCAGGGCCGATTGGATTTTCCGGATGCGGGATTCAAGCTCTTTAGCGCCAATTCCGGCGCTGCCAAAAAAGCTGAGCAGCCTCGCTTTGGCCATGGCAATGACCAATGCTTCCGAAGCCACTCCCTGCGCCATCGAACCGGCGACGTAGTTCCATTTGCAGCCGTACCGGGTTTGAAACAAAGGATGGCCCAGGTTCTCCGGGCTTAAAGTCTGGGAGCCGTCCTTGACGCTGTCCCCAGTCTCCCGCTTCTTTCCGGAATTCTCTTCATCTGCGGGAACCGGCGGCACAGGTCCCTTTTTTAAAACGGTTACTGCCGGAAGGGCGGATGAATTGGCTGGTTCTGCTTGTTTCGCAGGCTGCGGCACTTGCTCCGTCTTTCCCGCATGGGTCTCCGTTTTTTTCAATTCCCTTTGCAAAAATCGCGCAAAATCGCGGATGGTCGGATAATCGTAGACCCTGGTCGCCTTGATCGAAGTGCCATAGGTTTTATTTAAGGTCTTGATCCACTCCACCCCGACGATGGAATCCAAACCGAGCTCAATAAACTTTTTATCCGGCAGAATCAAATCCCGTTCGACATACAGGGCTTCCGCCAGGCTGGCAGCCAATTCTTCCTGCAATTGCTCCAGCTCTTGCTCTGAAAGCGGATTATGACTGACACCGGGCAGCGGATTCGGTGGTGCCGTCCCGATGGCGGAGTCCGGCGGAAGGATTTCTTCTTCCTGCTCACCGGCCGTGAACGGGGATGACACTTCCGGTGTTGGTTCGGGCTGCCGGGATGAAAGCTGAACCGCCGGCACGCAGTCTGTCGTCGCCGTTTCCGGCACATCGACCCAGTAGGTATTCCGCGCAAACGGGTATGTGGGCAGATGCATCCGATCCGGTTTTTCCCTCCACAGTTGCTCCCAAGGCAAGTCGTATCCCTGACAGTAAAGGTCGGCCAGCCCCTGAAGGATTTCCCGGTATTCCTCCTCCTTTTGAACCGCATGGCTTTTCCGCATGAGCTCCTGGGCAAACATCTCCATCACTTTTTGGCTGACGAAACTTTCCGGTACAGTGCCCGTAAACAGATTGGGCAACTTCTCCTCCCCTCCGAACTGCCTGAGGAGGTACAGCGCATCCTCGCGATCTCTGACAACCGCAGCGCAACGACAGGCAAAGTGCTGTCTTCCTTCCTGGAGAGTGAAGCTGATCCGGGCCATGTCTTCATTCGTCGGGGACTCCTTCTCCAGAAAAGCGATCATGTCGCTGATCTTCGCTTCCAGCGCCTCCCGGGTCTTGGCGGACAGAGCGAGCAAGTAATAAGGAAGACGGTGCCGGGCCGCACTCCTTTCTTCCGGATAGCTCTCCAGCACCAGATGGACATTGGTTCCGCTCATCCCGAAGGCGCTCACGGCCCCCAGTCTCCGCTTCCCTTCC
>NZ_JAECVX010000023.1:0-12393 GCF_016055105.1 Thermoactinomyces sp. CICC 10523 | reverse complement strand
GCAAACAGCAGAGATATTGGCCCCCGGCGCCATTCCAGCCAACACAATCTCCATTTTTTGCTCAGCAGTCCATTTTCGCCGCCCCATAAAAAACGACCCTTTTCTTGCTTCCTTCCATTATACTTTATCTTTCGTCTGGAAGCGTATGGGGTCATTATATTAGATGTAAAACTCAGTCAAAAGATGCTTAGGTCATTTTCATTTTAATCAAATGAAAATGTGTGGGATCTAATCTTATTACTCTTTCATCTGCTGGAGGAAGGCAACAGAGATCTACTTGTTTCATCAGTAACATTTCTTTCATGGGATGAATAAGTTCAATTTGAGATGAAAAAGTCGAGTCTACAGGTGCAACTCTAATCCTGGGTTTCCTGTATAAACACAAAATGACTTGAGTACCCTTGTGGTTCCCAAGTCATTTTCCATTTATGAGAGATACGGCCTCGAAATCGGTCTTCTCTCCCTCCAACCCTTCTTGGCTTGAAATCTTGACTAGATGGTGATGGGCGGGTTAATTTGCATTTTTGTTAAACCATTCTTCCAATGTCATCATTGGAAATTCTTCATCGAAGTCTAATCGTAAAGGGGTGATCAACTCAAGTGAGTTTCCATCCGGGTCATTAAAATAAATTGCTGCATGAGCTTGCGGATTGTTTGGTAATACAAGCGGTTGTTTGTCAGGAGGAAAATTAAAATTTGTTTGTACGGGTATTCCTTTTTGCTCCAGCCATTCCTTTGCCTTTTGAATATCTTCAAAGTCAACTTGAAATGCAATATGTCTTAATGAAGGATGGTAAGGTGTGTTTACTTTATCTGTTTCCCAAAGACCTAACCAACTGCGTCCTTTTTCAATCCAAAAGAAAGCTAATTTTTCACTTTGATAAGCAATTTCTAAACCTAACTTCTTATAAAATTCTATTGAATCAGAAAGATTACTGACGGGCAAATGTGCTTCATATAACCCTTTTATCAATTTTTTAATTCTCCCTTCTCTTGGCTTCTTTCCATCGTTAGCCTGTCGACATGATCCTCTTCCATTGACATTCCATGAGTACCAGAACGAATATTGATTCAACAGGGGCCCCGCTCACGGCAGTTTCCAAAGATGTTTCAATCCTTGTTTACCGGACCTTTTCTCTTTTTTGAGTTTGCATGTGCTTCCCCGAACACCTCCCCTATTCAGATCCAAATTTCGGATCGTTTCAACTGGTTTTCCATCCAAAAAGCCTTTTCCCCTATATTTTATCGAACTTTTATGTTTTTGAACATCTATTAGATCTGTTTAGAATTTTCTGTCGTTCGCAAATGACAACAGTCATCCTCCCCTATTCCCGACTCTCTTGATAAAGCAATGCCAATGCGATCAGACTGATCCGGCAGCTCATGAACAAATAGCAGAAATAATTGCTTGCGTTACATTCTTAACCTACCGGGATGTGATCATTTGGCTCATTCTTGGAATGACTGGAATGTTGATCTACAACTACCTAAAAATGTGATCTATAATGAGGTGGATTGCTTTGTTTTTGGAGGCGATTTTTGAATTTGTTTTTTTTTAGTTGTTTGTGCAGCAAACAAGTTTAATATATAGATAAGGTAGAGTTAACGAAGCTCAAATATAGTGCAATCTGCCCAATATTTTGAGGCCGCAGTTCGCTTTCGATCCATAGCAGGATAAATTCTTCTAATTTTATTTATCTACCCCTATCGTCTTGCTTGATGCCGATGGCTACTTTGCAGGGGTTTTAAATGAACTGGCAGAAGTATTTTCAAGACGTATCATGGAAGTCATGAAGATACAGGAAATGGGTATCAACGTTATTTAGCACTGAATGAAGTCCCCTGCCCTGCACGATTGCATTTTCTGTCGAGATGCTCATAGAGGTCGTGGAAATGTCCCCGCAGGGATGGATGCTTGTGTCATTGGATATGGGAAACTGGGTAGTTCCATTGCTCAGATACTCCATACCTGAAATATGAGAGTCATGGTTTTCGATAAAGTTCGTAGGAAAAACAAAAAAAGGAGGAAAGTCGGACCCGAGATGGATCCTCTACAATTCAAATGAGTATTCCATTATCCCATGTTAAGGAAGCTATTATTGCGTATACAGAAAAATTCCCTCGTTCCGATTTACAATCCCTGCAACCACTACTTGAAGCCATAAATACTTCTGACGATATAACTGCACGTACCCATCTACCTGGTCATGTAACGACAAGTGCGGTCATCCTCAATGAAGAAAACAAAGTACTACACATCAAACACAAAATTCTCAACATCTGGCTGCTACCCGGAGGACATTGCGAGAATGCAGATTCGACTCTTGTCTCTGCCAGTTTGCGAGAGGTATATGAGGAAACAGGAATCCCTTCCGACTGTCTCAAACGCATTCTACCAGAAAACGTGCCTATTGATATCGACTTGCACCCGATCCCAGCCAACCCACGAAAGGGAGAGCCTGAACACTGGCATGCGGATTTCCGATTTGCTTACCGTTTAGTTTCTATTGCAAAGGTAGCACTTCAGGAGGAAGAGGTAACGGATTATGCATGGTTGCCTCTTGAACAAATGCCAATGCGTGGATTGGCTAACCGATTGTATGATTTCATCAAGACATCAACTACAGCCACTTAAGCAGTTCGGCGTTAAGACGCAATCATTACTCTTCCTATAGCAAACCGGGCCACAAGTTCATCCTTGCCCTTCAGAGCAAGCGTTCCGAGTAGGAGACATTCGGCGACAAACACACGTTCCCTTCTACAAACACAAAAAAGCCAATGAAATCTACGAAGGAGTACTTTACAGACTTAATAGCTTATAAAAAACGGTTCATTCACGGAAGCCATTTATTTCGGCGTTGGTTGATAGACAAAACATTTTTCCGTATTTTTAAAGACTTCAGATTCCCCATGGGATACCGTGATCTTATTAAACACTTAAACAACAGCCTCCGGATCAAGGACAAAAACAAGTAATGATGTTGCATCGGTTGATCTCCTGAACGATACGTCCCATCTGACCCATTTTGGAGGCTTTGCTCGCCTTGTAAACATTGTTCAGCATTGCTACTTTACTCAGTTTGCCTAGTTTATCCATCCCCTTTTGCTCTGACAAAGGATGCCTCCATATAACATAACCTTTTCACTTGGGTCTGCTGCTTGTGTTTGTGAAGTTTTGGACGCAATGTGCAGGTGTTTGTGTAACAAACAAGTTGGATTGATAGTCTGAGAGCGAATTGGACACCATTTTAAGACATACTGGCACACCTCCTTCGGCATATGACTTTACGGAGTTGCATGTTAATTTTTACATGAGTCATCACTTAGAATACCAACAAGAATAAAGAGACTTTGTCCCAATCCGGAACAATAAGAAACGTTTCTTTTTGAACATGCGAACCACGGATAATAAATAAAAGGTCCTTACTTTGCAACCAAACGCTTGGTAAGAACCTTTTTGAAACATCGAGGCCCTCTTCTGTTTCAGAAAATACGATCACCGATCTCTCAAAACAGTAAACGGCTACGAATGCAACTGTCAGGAGATCGGCTTTAAGTCTAATTTAGTACCTTCCTTGTACCAAGTCTTCCCATGTCTTATCACGGAGATCTTCTGGGATCCATTCCAATTCAGGATATATGGAAATTCATGATACTCAAAAATCTCCTTCGGGCAAAGCTTATCGTTTATTTCGATTTTAATTCCTCTGTATTGAGCCAACCAACCCAATCCGGCCACAGCACCGGCAAAAAATTTGCTTAATATGCCTACTTGCTTGATTCTCTTCTTATGTCGTCTCAATATTTGCTTCAAACCATCATGAACCTTTTTCTGATCCTGGTCCAAGATCCCCTCTAAGACAGCCATTCTTTGCTCCATATACACTTTTTGAAACCGATGCAATTGAAGATGGGAGAGTGCTTCCAAATGAGCTCGCGCTTTGTTGTCTTCCTGCAAAATGATATATTTCATTGCATAACCCAAATGTCCATTTTCGGGATTCAGATCGTTTATCTTGAAATCCTCCTCTTCCCCCCGCCAACCCAGCAAATGCGCTAAGGAAACAATCAACTCCGGATGTTGGCTGATCAAGGCTGAATATAACCCTTCAAAATTATCTGCCGTCCCTTTGAAATGGGTTTCCCCCTTTACATAGCGAGGATGGCTTGGAACGTTCAACGGTTCAGCGAGAATATACAATTCAAAATATCTTCCAGCCTTGTATAATTGTTGTTTAAAGCCGATTACATCGTTCTCCAATATTAATTTTTTTATCGCAATGGTATAACACAGATAGGAGAGATAATCTAACGTCCCCCAATTACCTACGGAATTTTCAGCTAAATCTTCTACCTCAAACTGATATGCATCTTCATTTTTACAAACGACATCTTTAAACCACTGTCTAACATCCAAAGACATATCATTTCCTCCTATCAGGCCATACTTATGAAGTTTTCGGACGCAAATTGAATTGATTGTCTTAGAGCGAATTGACACCATTATGCCGACAGAACGTTTAATCTCTTTTCTCCATGCCAGAACTATTTGTTCGGCATTGCATTCCTTCAGGAACCTGCAGTTCGGAGTACCATCCATTTGGTGAATTATCGTCCAACTCTTTTCTCCCCTTAACAGGCATCGGGTTGACTATGACCAACTTGATGCCGTGTTTCTCTAAAAACTCGGCCAAACTCAACCAATAATAGCCTGTCAACTCTCTCCCAAACAGCACCTGGTGTTTGGAGTGCTTTTTCATCAAGGCCTTGATCCAAAAAAGCAATTGGCTAAATCCAGATTGAGATTGACTAAATGCGATTGTTTTTCCCAATTCCACCTTGCGAAAGTCTACAGCCCATGCAAAGATAATCTGAAAAAAGCCCATTCCCGAAATTAAGGAGGGAATGAGCTTTTTGGACTATATTCCATTTTATCATAGTTCTATTCATTACTATCAGAAGATGGTGGAGTGATAATGGGTTGATAATGTAATGATTCCTCAACAATCTCCTCAGGTGAAAGCTCTCGATCACTCCAATAAATTAACCTCATCATTTTTTTAAAATCAGGTACTGTTTTTTCCAACAAATCAAAAACCTTTTCTTCTTCCTCCTCGGAATACTCGCATTCATTAATTTTTTTACGACCTCTATTAATTCCTCTCTTGATTTAATAAAATCAGCCATTATATATCCTCCTCGTATATGAGGTTTAACTTCAGTTGCAAACAATCTTTGAAAACCAAATACCTTCAAGAAAAGAGCCTTTCATGATATCCCCAGATAATGATCATAGGATCATTTTAGGAAGTTCGATGTAGTTTTAACTAATTCCTTAGTTCTGACTTCCAAAATGATAACTCTTATCTAAAATCTCTTGGTGCATTCTAGGAGAAACAATGAACGAATTATCTGAATTATACACATCTCCGCCATGTTGGATAGGTGTTCTGTGATGAAGAATATAACTCTTATGATCACCATACCACTGTTCGGAGATCGCAATAGGGGCATTACCCTTTCTCATTCTGGCAACATTACTTGCACTAAATTCACTCGCATATTTTGAATTTGCTACGCTCTTCCAAAATGCTTCCCTAAAGTAATCAAATGATTTAAAACGTTTACCACGCAACTTGTCTGCTACCTCTTTGGGTATAATACCAATATTCCCTTGTTTACCACGCATCGTTTTTGGAGCATCCGGAGCTCGAACTCCACCAGATACCGCCCCGGTGAATTTCTTAGCTGTGTTGCATTGTTTCTATCTTGATCTGTTCCAACCCCGTCTGTGTCACGACAATCCTTCGGGAGTTGGGCAGAAGCAAAATAACCGTTGAAAATGAGATTATTACGCCTCCCCTTAGTACATGAAAAAACGCCGAAACCGCTATTTCAATGAAGCGATTCGGCGTTTCGTTACAATTAAAAGCCCATTCTCAAACTTGGATACTCCATATCTCTTTGATACTCATTCCCATTCTTGATCTTCTGTAAGCTCTCCCGTTTCAAAGAAATGTTTGAAAGCTTTAATCATGTCAACATATTCAACAAGATATTGCTTGGGTATGTCAGTCCCAACTTTTTGAACTGTGATGTTAATGTGTTCTTCATTTTCCTTTGATACTGAAGGATTAACTAAATCTGCGTTATAACCATCATAGAAATATGAAACGTAATATAGTCTGATTCCATTTATTTCGTCTCCCCCGGCAACCATTAAATCGCCAAATTCTTCGGATAGCAAAGAAACATTGTCAAGCTGATATCCATCGATTTGATCCAATGTTGATTTAATTTGATCCCAACTCGGATTTGTTATTACTTTTTTTTCTCCAGGCCTTAAAATACGAAATTTCCACTCGCTCATATCTCTATTCCCCTCTACCATGATTTTCTTTTAAAGTTTGGATCAGGTCTTATGATTTGTATTCCACTTGGACTTATTACTGTTAGTTCATCTAATCCAACTTCTTCAACAAGTTGCTTTACACCTTGTCTTTCATCGCAATAGCCGCATAAAGGTCGATCTACATGAAGGGTAGCCTTTCCACCAAGAATTTTATTTTGTTTTCGATATTGGTATAAATGCCAAAAAACATCTCCTTCTGCATGAGTATAAGTACTATTATTAGTACCTTTAAATCTCACACCCTGTTTTGCTAGTTTCAATCGATCTTCGTATTTTTTTGGTCTTGAGGGTCTGTTATAAAACCATTCTTTTCTAAGTTCAGAATATCCGTTTGGTACGTCTTCACTCCAACTACTTCTTCCCCATATTTGTACTCCATCTGATTCGAGAACGGCAACAGTTGATTCATTCCTTAGTATTCTCTTTTTCATTAATTCTGCTTCTTCAGTAGGAGTAAGAAGTCCAAGATCTTTTCTTACTTTTGCTACATAGTCAAGATCAACCTTGCCTGTTGCGGGTCGATACTTTGGAATATCATTAACTTTTACAATTAATCCATCTTTGATCTTAGCACCATTTTTTGTTACATAAAATTTTCCAATAATCTTCTTCCCGTTTTTTGCAAGAAAAAATTTTCCTTTTTCTTGCGTTTTAACTGTTACTATAGAATTAGCTGGTTTTTGAGGGCAGTTAGAAAACGGTATATTTGCAAAATACCCATGAGGTTGCTGTTGGAATGTAAAACAGTCGCTAATCTCTTTCACCGCAGGCTTTAACTTCGACGCAAGCGGTACTCCATTTTTTTCAGCAGTTACGGCAATTCGTTTAAATGCCTGGATGTAGGCCTCGGGATTGTGGGCGATGATCCCGGTAGCGAGACCGGCAACGGTGATGACCGTAGCGGCGACTTTATGGCTGAGGATGGCTTTCCGCAATGAAGAAAGGGCGCCCCTCACTTTGGAGACGGCTTGCGGGATGTGGAGTTTTTGAACGGTCTTTTGAACGAATTGGATTCCTCTTCCGATCCGGCCCATTTGACCCATTTTCGAGGCTTTGCCCGCTTGGGAAGCTTTGCTCAGCATGGATACTTTACTTAATTTCCCTGCTTTATCTACCCCTTTTGCCCCAAAAAGGGAAGCCACCACGTAACCGAACCATTCGGCCCTGCTGCTGGCATCTCCATGGATGACATCCCGTTTAAACGACTCGGAAACGAGTTTCCATGCCCCCTTTACGGTTTCAACAGGGTGTAAAACCGCATTAAAAATCCCTTTTATCGTTTTAATGGGATGAAAGATCATGTAGATAATCCCTTTGATTGTTTCCCAAGCGGCTTTCAATACCCCGAAAGAAAAGCTATATTGCAAAATCCAAGCCAAGACGATAATTGCTGCGATTCCGGCAAACCAATTGCCTTTCTTTGCCTTTTCCCAATGTTTATCCATTGTACTGTAAGCTGTTTTTTTCAGCCATTCCTTACCGCTGGAGACCTTTTCCTCTGCCCAATTCACTGCTTTTGTAAACCAATTCTTGGATTCATTCTCTTTTTCCTCCTGGGAAGGTGAAGTGGGCGCCGGTCCTTTTTGAACTTTATCAAAATGATCATTCACTTGGGGAATATTAAAACTTCCCCCATCGGCAAAGACTCGACCGCTTCCCAAAATGCCAACACTAACAAAGGTCAAAAGAAAGATGATCATGAATCGATAAACAAACGTATTCATTTTTTCTGTTACAGAATATTTCGACATCCGTAACAGGTTCACCCCTCTTTACCAAAAATGATTTGATATGGGAGCAAAAAAACAGACTCGACCTTGGGTCAACTCTGTCCAGCAAAAATGATGAAACCGTATCTCATGACGATTCTATCATTTTTATCAAGAAAATTATATCATAAGCTAATATTCTTGAATATTAAAAGGACCAGCGTTTGGCTGGTCTCCTTTGAAGCGTTATCGTCAATCTGAATCATTTGGATTCACGATAGCAAAGTGTAAATGATCTTCCCATCTTCCGTTAATCTTCACGTTCTTCTTGGAAAGCCCTTCCTTATGGAATCCTGCCTTCTCCAAAACCCGAATCGACCCGATGTTATGTGGCATGACTCCTGCTTCAATTCTGTGCAACTTGAGAATCTCAAAGGCATGGTCAACAACCGGACGCACCGCTTCGGTAGTATAACCATGTCCGTTGTGCGAGTGATCCAAACAATAGCCCAGCCAACATGACTGCAAAGAACCACGGACCACTTCAGTCAATTCAATAATGCCAATCAGCTCATCAGTATCGACGAGGAAAATGCCGAACGTGTATTGCTCATCTATCAGCTGAAAGGGTTCAGAATGAAACAGAATAACCTCGATTTCCGGATTTTGCAGCGGAAGATACACCACTCCAAGGTCAACAGCTCCATCTAAAACCGAATCTGTAATTTCTACGGAATGTCCTGTGATCAACCGTAAGGCAAGGAAGAAGGACTTGCCCTGTCAGGGTCAATTCCACTCTACGATTTGTTCTTATAAGCAACTCTTTTCCAAGTTCTTAATGCGGTTATCAGGACTGAGTTACATAAAGCAGTTCAGAAGCACGGGTAAAATTCTTTGTTTCGGCAACGGTTAAAAGGTCGTAGTCCATGGCTCCATCCTCCAAAGCACATTCAATAATAATCGGAAAAGCAAATCGTAATAATAAAACAATTCAATTTTTCAATCGATTCCATTATACGATAAACTGTAAGGGAAAACACTCTTGAGGAGGAGTCTCATTTGTTAACCAAACTGAAGCAGATGATCTCCGAACGGAAAACGGAGTATATCGAAGAATTAAAAGATTTTATCAGCATCCCGAGCATCAGTGCGCTTTCCGGGCATCAACAAGACATAAATAAATGTGCTGAATTTTTGATAAACCATCTAAGGCAGATTGGTTTTGAAAACGTTCAACTCATTCATACGTCAGGAAATCCCGTCGTTTATGGAGATTGGCTTCACGCACCGGGAAAGCCCACTGTTTTGGTCTACGGCCACTATGACGTTCAGCCTGCAGACCCGATTGAGTTGTGGGATTCGCCTCCCTTTCAACCGGAAATTCGCGAAGGTTTGTTATTCGGCCGAGGCGCAACCGATAACAAGGGCCAATGTTTCTCTCAATTGAAATCGTTCGAAATCCTGTTTAAAACGACAGGCCGTTTACCTGTCAATGTAAAATTGCTGATCGAAGGTGAAGAAGAGATTGGCAGTCCCAGTATCGCCTCATTTCTGGAACATTATAAAGACAGGCTGAATTCAGATGTAATTGTCATATCAGACACCGCCATGTTAAGTGAAAATCAGCCTTCGATTTGTTATGCCTTAAGGGGATTGCTTGGATTTCAAATCGATGTGAAAGGACCCCGCGTGGATTTGCACTCGGGAAGCATGTACGGGGGAGCGGTACAAAACCCCATCCATGCGCTGGTTCAACTTCTTGCCTCCATGCGCAATGAAAAAGGGCAAATCACCATTGACGGCTTTTATGAAGATGTGGTTCCCATTACTGAAGAGGAGAAGCAGTCTCTGCTTTCCCTTCCGTTTCATGAAAAAGAACTGATGGAGAGAATCGGTGTGACGGAACTGTCGGGAGAAGAAGGATATACCACTCTGGAGCGGGTTTGGGTGAGACCTACATTGGAAATCAACGGCATCGATGGAGGATATCAGGGAGAAGGAATCAAGACGATCATACCCAGTGAAGCACATGCCAAAGTAACGTGCCGCTTGGTTCCTGACCAAGACCCCGCCACCATTGAAAGGTGCATCCGCAAACATATTGAACGGCATACGCCAAAAGGAGTTCAAGTAGATATTAAGTTTCGCGAGCATAGCCATCCCTACGCCATTTCCATCCATCATCCGCTCATTCAACTGGCTGCAGAGTCTTACGGGAGAGCATATGGGTTCCGGCTTGTTTGGTTCGCGCCGGCGGATCGATTCCGATCGTTGAGCACCTTTACCGAAGATTGAAATGCCCTGTTATACTCATGGGTTTCGGCTCGCCAACGGCCAACGTGCATGCTCCGAACGAACATTTTTCCCTGGACAATTTTGAAAAAGGCATACTCACGCTGTGCGATTACTGGCTCAACTTGGCTTCTGTTTTAAAGGAATCGGAGGAGAGTCGATGAAGAAACAAAGATGGGTGTGGAACACTCAAGTGAGCGAATGTTCTTGTATCCGTTGTGGCTCGCGCTATGAAGCCGATGAATATCCAACCGGCTGCCCCAGGTGTTTGGAGCTGGGGTACCCGGCCAGCATGAAATTGGAATATGAGGGACTAACGGAAGAGAACAGCTCAAGCTCCTGTCTGCATAAACGCTTGCCCTTCTTGGACGTTCCTACCTTAGGTGAAGGAAATACCCCTTTGATTCATTTGGAGCGATTAGCTGAGCAATTGGGAATCCATCGCTTCTGGGTGAAAAACGAAGGCATGAATCCCACCGGTTCCCATAAAGACCGGATGAGCCCTCTGGTGATCGCCCGGGCGCTCCAGTTGGGCAAATCATCCGTGGTGGTTGCATCCAGCGGCAATGCGGGAATTTCCCTTGCAGCATATGCCTCCTTTGCCGGTCTCCAGTGTACGGTGATCACAACCAAAGACATCCATGAAGACGTAAAGAAGTCTATTCAAGCATATGGAGCTCAACTGGTTATGGTTAGCGATTCATTTCAGCGATGGGAACTTACGCGCGAGCTGGCAGAGAATCAAGGATTTTACCCAGCGACTAACTATATGTTTCCGCCAGTTGGCAGCAACATGTATGGAGTGCAAGGATATAAGACCATTGCCTATGAACTGGTGCAACAATTAAAAGGATGCTCTCCTTCCGTTATCCTCGTCCCTTCTTCCAGAGCAGATTTACTGTGGGGGGTCTGGGAAGGATTGAAGGAAGCGTCCGCGTCGGGTTGGATCAAAAAATTACCCAAAATGGTTGCCGTAGAACCTTTTCCAAGACTCGTACGCGTTTTGCAAGGAAGCGACTACCGTGGTGAATTTACAGGTTCAACTTCCTTAAAGTCGATCGCCGGGACAACGGTTACTTACCAAGGGTTGTTGGCGATCCGCGAATCAGAGGGGACGGCTGTTGCCGTAAGTGATGAAGAAGCGCAAATGGCCCAGAAAGAACTGGCTGCCCATGGCCTCTACCTGGAACTCTCCTCGGCGGCCGTCTTAGCAGCGGCAAAACGGCTGATTAAAATAAACTTCATGTCAGAAGAAGACCAGGCAGTGGCTATTGGCACGGCTCAGGGATTGAAAAAAATTTAGAAGAGGAGGATTGAGAAAATGTGATAAAGGGGTTATATGAAGCGCATTTACCCGTGACGGATCTTGACCGTTCCATCAGCTTTTATGAAAAGTTGGGTTTAACTTTATGGTTTCGAGAAGATCCTGTCGCCGTTTTTTGGATCGTCCCGCGCGTAAGCTGTTTGGGACTCTGGAAAACGGAAATCTCCCCCGACCGTAATCCGGGAAGCTTTCCGGGCAATGGAAGGCATGTCGCCTTTCTGGTAGATTTTGAGAACATCGACCAAGCGATCAAATGGCTGACCGATCGAGGAATCTCGCCTGTCAGTCACAATGGATTTTCGCCAAACGAGCCGATCGTTCGGCCACATCTTGGGAATGCTTCCGTTTATTTTGACGATCCGGACGGGAACAATCTCGAGCTGATTTGCAATCTTCCCACCAACTCCGATGGTTGCAACCAGATCCTATCAATGAGCGAATGGCGAAACCAAACCCGCGAGATCAAGTCTGAGTTGGTTCAAATCAAACAAAAAGACGAAGGGAAGGGAAAATAAAATGCCACGGGAACCGAGAGGGGTGAACGTAACCCCTCCCTTTTGTTACCGCCGGTCTATAATTGACCCAGGATCGCCGAAAAAGAATTGACCCACTCCCCGTCGAATAAATCCCCTTCGAATAATACCGCCAAATTTCTT
>NZ_JAECVX010000022.1:0-13930 GCF_016055105.1 Thermoactinomyces sp. CICC 10523 | reverse complement strand
AAGAAATTTGGCGGTATTATTCGAAGGGGATTTATTCGACGGGGAGTGGGTCAATTCTTTTTCGGCGATCCTGGGTCAATTATAGACCGGCGGTAACACTTGCCGAGATTATAAATCGGAGCGAGGGAATTTTTCTGCTGTTTTGAATTTGGGCAGGCTCTATGACATTTTATCGCTTGACTTTCCCCTTGTATGGAAGGTTTATAATTCGAGTGCAGAAGGAGTGATCCCATGTTTAAAATCAGCGAATTCTCAAAGTTAAGCCAAGTGCCTGCCAAAACATTACGGTTTTATGATCAAATTGAACTTCTGAAGCCTGCCTATACTGATCCACAAAGCGGTTACCGTTACTACAACAGCGAACAGCTTCTTGATCTGCATCGGATTCTTGCGTTTAAGGACCTTGGTTTTACGCTTGAACAAATCAAACAGCTTCTCAATGATAAAGTATCTACTGTGGAAATTCGAGGAATGCTTCGACTTAAGCAGGCGGAACTGCACTCGCTGATTCAGTCGGAAATGGAGCGTTTAAGACGTATAGAGGTGAGATTGGAACAAATTGAACGGCAAAGTGACGGGCTTTCTCATTATGAGGTTGTGGTTAAGAAGGTTGAGCCCTTATTGGTTGCAACGCTTAAAGAGACCACAAGCAGAGCAAGTATTCCCGGGTTATTCGAAGAAATCGATGAATATTTAAAATGGAATGGGATACCGATTCCTGTAACCCATATAGTGATGTGGTATGGTTGTTCGGAATGTGAAAGTAACATCGATTTGGAAATAGCTTGTCCAATTCCGCGCAAGCTTCAGGACACTGCCCGTTTTCGGACGGTGGAATTGCCGGAATTGACCGTTGCGTCGGTTACCCATATAATCCGTCCGGATGTGGATACGCCGGTAAGCATCGATCTGGGATCTTGGATTGAGAAGAATGGCTACCGGATCAGCCCGGAAATGCCAAGCAGGGAAGTTTATTTATCACCTCAAGAAAGTAACAAATTGCAATATGTGACAGAGAGTCAGATGCCCATTTTGGGAGCGGGTTTCATGCGATGAACCGGATGATAACAGGTGCTGATGATGACCTTTTTTGGTTGCTTCTGTGCCGCCTGCTATTCAAAAAACTTTAATCATCGTGGAACAAGGAGTGTTTGATATGTCGGATTCTTTGGAAAAGCAGATGATTGCAGAATTTAATGTTCCTGTTGAAATGAGAGATGGGATCGTGTTGCGCGCTAATATTTATCGGCCCAATCAGGAAGGAAAATGGCCCGTTTTGCTCCATCGCCATCCTTATAATAAAGATAATCCCCCTGTTTCTTTTGGATTATATGATATTTCTCGTGCAGTCCGGCAGGGATATGTGGTCATCGTTCAAGATACAAGGGGAAGATTCGCTTCCGAAGGAGAATGGGAGCTTATTTCGACGAGCAGACATGAAGCTTCTGATACATATGAGACCATCCGGTGGGCAAGCACGCTTCCTTATAGCAGTGGTGAAGTCGGTTTGTTTGGTGAATCTTATTCCGCATTCGTTCAGTGGGCAGGCATGCTGCAAAATCCACAGGAACTCAAAGCAGCAACCCCTTCTTTTTCCTGGAGCGATCCCTTTGACGGATTAATGTACCGGGGAGGAGCGCTGGAACTCGGTTTTTTGGCCTATTGGCAATTGGGAATGTATCTGGACACACTCACAAGACTTTATTCGGATGAGCAAGAACGGGCTGCTGCTTTGGCGCAGTTAATTTCAGATATTGATCAACTAAAAAAGGCGATTAAAGCACTGCCATTGAAAAATTTTGCGCCTTTTGCCCGTAATAAAGTGGCTCCCCTAATTCTTGAACATTTTGAGCGCGGCATGGATCAAGCTTATGTGGATGCATTATCGTTGAAGGGGAAATATGACAAGATCACGGTTCCTGCACTTAACATTGCAGGCTGGTACGATATATTCTTGCAGGGAACCATTGAAAACTTTTTGCAAATGCGCAACAAAGGAGGCAGTCCGGAAGCCCGGCAGAGCAAATTGGTCATCGGTCCATGGATGCATTTGGATCACAGTCATCAAGCTGGTGACATAAATTTTGGATTGGCTGCCAATTCCTCTGTCGTGGATTTGGTCGGACTCCAATTGCGATGGTTTGATCATTTCTTGAAAGGAAAGGACAACGGTATTATCGGTGAAGCACCTGTCAAATTATTTGTGATGGGCGAGAATGTTTGGCGCGATGAGTATGAATGGCCGCTTGCCCGGACAATTTATACCCCGTACTACTTGCACAGCCAAGGGCATGCGAATACCCTTCAAGGTGATGGAGTTCTCAGTACAATCATGCCTGGTCAAAAGGCAGCCGATCATTATACATATGATCCCTTGAATCCGGTCATAACGAAAGGCGGATCCATCATGATGCCACCCGATTTCGGCAGCGGTGCATTTGATCAAAGAGAGATTGAATCACGCGATGATGTATTGGTTTATACAACTCCTGTATTGGAAGAAGACATAGAGGTTACAGGTCCGGTTAAAGTGAAACTGTGGGCAAGCTCAAGTGCCTCAGATACAGACTTTGTCGCGCGATTGGTGGATGTTCATCCCGACGGATATGCACAAAATCTGACCGATGGAATTATACGTGCCCGTTATCGGAATGCTGCTAAAGGAGAGGCACCAAGCTTGATCGAGCCGGGAAAAGCTTACTTGTATGAAATCGATTTATGGTCAACAAGCAATCTATTCAAAAAAGGACATCGTATTCGCTTGGATATAACGAGCAGTAATTTTCCGCGGTGGGACCGAAATCCCAATACCGGCAAAAATTTCGGTGAGGATCAGGCTGAGGATGTGGTGATCGCCCGGCAAACCATCTTTCATGATGCAGAACATCCTTCTTCCATTATTCTGCCGATCATACCAAGAAGATAATGTATTGATCGTACTGTTAAATGATCTGGTACTGAGGGTTTTATCTGCAAAACAGTTAAAAACATAAACAAGTTTGCAATGCAAATAGAAAAATAACAAATGCGAAAACAGGAATGAAAACAAATTAAATTCATGCTAAAAATAACATTCAGATCCCTTTAGAGAAAACACCGATCTCTCCATGGAAAAGAACCAACTCAGGATTATGAGTCGGTTCTTTTCATCATCCCTACTTACGCATTCCCATCATATTTCCGGAACCATAACGTTTAAGCCCATGATAAAAGAGGGCAGTGCCACCGCAAACAAGGAGCGCGGTGACCCCGAGTGCAGCACCAAAAAACAACGGTTGCACTTCCCGAAGCAAGCCGAGCGGAAGGTAAGAGATGAATCCGGCAGGAAGGACTGTAAAAAGGAGAACTTTTGTCAGTCCGCGGAAAATGTCCGTCGGATAGGTGGCAAAAGTGACGATCAACTCTTGGCCGACCAGTCCTTCAACATTGCCGACATAAAAAGCGAGCGATTGGATATAGACAGAAAAGAAGACAAAGATCAACATGGAAAGCAGCAGGGCCCCCGCAAATTTGACAATCCCGATCCAAGTGTGTTGGCCGAAGAAGAGAAAGACGATCAGGGAAAAGATGAAGTCGCCCAGAGCGGAAACGGACATGCGGGAGATCAGGACATGCAGCAGGACGGGTTTGGGTTGAACCAGGTAGGTATCCAGCTGACCGGTTATGATGAGATTTCCGATGTTTTCCGCATTCCCGAAAAAAGCGTTGGCGAGTCCGAAACCGCCCGCAGTGACAGCCCATAACATCATGACATCCGATACTTGCCAGCCGTTGACCAGATGAAAGCGATGGAAATAGATCTGCCAAAAGAAAAGCCAAACAGCATTGTTAAGGATCATCATGCCCGCCGTCATGAAGAAACTCAAACGGAATTCCATGGCGCCAGCGAGGTTGAGCTTCCAGCATGCAAGGACAAATCGGGCGTATTTAGCCGCCGTTGACATGAAGCTTTCGCACCCCTTTCTCGTAGACCCGGTGCAGCAAGAATGAGAGAAGGAGAATCCAGGCTGTCTGGATCAAAACTCTTTTTCCCAGTGTGAGCCATTCAAAGTGCACGCCTGTATTTGCCGCGAAATAGGTAATGGTTTGGAAAGGCAGCCAATGGCAAATGGTTTGCAGATAACCGGGGAATATTTCCAGCGGAAGCATAAGGCCGCCGATTATAAAAAGGATTTTATTGTATACGAAGACGAGGCCCCGTGTCTCTTCCACCCAGAAGGAGCAGAGGGACAGTATCATGGTCATGAGATAGTTAACTGTAAAGGAACCGACGGAGATCAGCAAAAATCCGAGCCAACCAAAACCAAAGTGCGGCCACCCGAACAAAGTGATTCCAAGGGCGCTGCCGAGGGACAGATTAATGCCGAGACGGACGTACGCTTCCCCCATATAGGAGAAGTAATGGTAAAGGAGATAGCTCATCGGGCGGGTGAGCTGATAACCCACATCCCCTTTGATCACTTCTTCTTCAATTTTGACGGACAGGCGTGGCGATGACAAAATGATCGATTCGGCAAATATGAGATACCAGATCATTTGTTCGTAAGTGTATCCTGAGATGACCGGGGAGCCTTCACCCTGGTAAGTGATTCGCCAGAGTTGAACGAAAATGAACAGAATGACCAGCAAAAACCAGGAGCGAATGAAGAAAGAGCGGAGGTAGGCAAAGTTATTGCGGACCGTGATCGAACCGACGGCACCATATTTTTGCATTTTTTTGCGAAAGCGCAATCTGCTTATAACTGTCTCCATTTCATTCACCCTCCTTCCCGCTTTTCATAGATATGGGTAATGATTTCCTCCATCGAAGGATCTTCAATGGTAACGTCGGCCAGCCGATGATTTTGGATGATATGGGAGAGTACTTGTTCGATGGAAGTTTGAGAAGTGTCTACAGAGAGGCGAAGGCCGGTTCCTTTTTGCTTGACCAATACCACTCCGGAAAGATGGAAATGGGTTGGTGCTTCCTGCAATTTCAAGTGAATGGTCTTGTGCTTCAAAAAATGCCGCTTCAAATTGGAAACAGTGTCATCAAGGATGATTTGGCCGTGATTGATCACGATCGCCCGCTTGCAAAGTTGTTCAATATCGCCTGCATCATGGGAGGTAATAAACAGAGTTGTCCCTTCTTCCTGGTTTATCTCTTTGATCAGATCACGGATTTTTTGTTTAACAACCACGTCGAGGCCGATGGTCGGTTCATCCAGAAAAACGATCTTGGGGCGATGCAGCAAAGTGGCGGCAATTTCACAGCGCATCCGTTGACCAAGTGACAGTTTGCGAACGGGGATATCGACCAAATCAAACCGTTCAATCAACTGATCCCGCCGTTTTCGATAATCGCCACGGGGAAGTTCATAGATCCGGCTCATCAGTTCAAAGGTGTCAAATGGTGGCAAATGGTACCACAGTTGCGATTTTTGTCCGAAAACAGAGCCGATGTGAAAGGCGAGCTTTTGCCGTTCCAGCCAGGGATTAAATCCCAGTACTTCGGCGCTTCCGCGGGTTGGATGCAAAATTCCGGTCAACATTTTGATCGTAGTCGATTTTCCTGCACCATTGGGGCCGAGAAATGCAAGAATTTCTCCTTGTTCCACCTGAAAATCAAGCGGGTGGACAGCGATTTGTTCGGAGAGAGAAGGATGGAACAAATTTTTTATTGATTGAAGCAAACCCGGTTTTTTGTGTTTGACAATAAAGGATTTTGACAGTCCTTCAACCCTGATGGCCTTCGTCATGGCGTCTTCCTCTCCTTTGGGAATCAAAAAATTTATGACTATTTTAAATGATTTGTTTTGCCATGTATAGTATTTCAGTTTAACTTTTGCTTCATGGGACGATAGGTAAGGGATACAAACGAAAGTTTGCAGTTTAGACGAAATTTATTAAAAAAATCTAAACAATCCGTATAGAAATTTCCTTTTTATTTTTAATATAATTTATTTATATCGAAACAGGAATTACAGGAGGAATGAATAGATGGCGAAACGAAAACCGCTTATGATGTTAAATTTTGAATTCAAGTCCCCTAAATCTCCAGAATACTTGAAAATTGGCGACCCGATTTTTGTTAATGGCAAACCGTATCAAATCAAAAATATGTTTCTCTATGCCGGTCAACGAAATTTTCGAACCGACTGGGGCTTGATCAGAGAAAAAGAGATTGTGTAACGCGAAAACGGATCAAAGTGTGATCCTGGCTGATTTTATTAAATCAATTATGCATTGGGGAGGAAGCGGGGAAGGGTTTTGAGTTGTTTCAGGATCCATCAATATCAACGACAGACAACAAATACGCCGAATCGCAGAAAAACTGGCTGGTTCGGCGTATTCGCCAATAAAGAAACATTGACCGGTTTTGTGGAATCAAGGAACAACGAAGAGAAAAGGGATTCTGACTGAATCTTCATCCGATCAGGGAAGGAACATGCTTATACCGGTTGTTGAGTTTGCGATCAAGAGGTTGCCGCGTGCAGTCTCTTTTTATTTTGGGGCTATCGCTTAGGAAGCGTTCTGTCAGGAATATGGCTTAAGATAATTGGTCATTTGTCTTGTTTTAGTGATTAAATATTTTTATTATTCGTATAATTTAAGTGATGTGTTCATAAGATTGAGGATAAGGTTTTACACAATTGCATAATTAAAGGAGGGATTAAGTGAAGATTCGGGATAAGCTTTGTCTCTTGATGCTGAGCCTGTGGATGGGGATTTTTATTTGGTCAGCCATCAATCCTTTAAATATAAAATTATGGATCTATGAAGTGAGCGGAGCTTTCTTGCTGGCAGCGGCCTTGTTAGTGACTTACCGCCGTTTTCGCTTAACGCCACTTGCATATGTCATTGTTTTTATCGCAATCACCATCATGCTGATTGGAGGACATTATACCTACGGTGAAGTTCCTTATTTTAATGAAATAAAGGAGGTTTTGTCTCTTAAAAGGAATAATTTCGATCGGTTTGGGCACTTTTTTCAGGGAATGGTTATCGCTGTGCTGTTTCGGGAATATCTGGTCCGTAAGGGCGTGATTCGCGATCGCAATCGGGAATCTTTTGTCATCTTTTGTATCAGCTTGGCTTTTAGCGCGGCTTATGAGTTGTTTGAATTTTTCTTCGCTATTCTGTGTCAGTTAAATATATCGAAATTTCTCGGCGAACAAGGGGATCGCTGGGATACCCATTGGGATATGGCCAGCGCTTTTTTGGGGGCGCTCATTTTTCTTCTCTTTCTCAGAAATTGTCACGATAAACAGATCAGAGCGCTGGAGAAGAACGGTATCTGAAAGCTTCAAGGCGGCCCTATCCGTTTGGCCGCCTTGAAGCTAGTAATCCTTATTCTTTATGGCGAAGATGCGTAACCGCTTATAATCAGCTACCCAAGTTCCTTTTTGATAGAGCTTGGAATGAAGATTATACTTAATTTTTTGATATATTTCTCTTCTTTCTGTAGTAGAAAACCCTTGAAAAAAACTATCTGTAAACATATCAAGCCAATGATCCAATCCATGTTCTCCGCCGGGTAATGGGGTTGGACGATCAAAATGAATGGCATTCAGGACACGGAACCCATTTTTTTCAAGTAGTGTGCAATATTCGCCGATACTAGGAAAATACCAAGGGTTTCGGCTTTCGATGTCTATTTGATATTCTTCTAACGTTTCTTTTATTGCCAGAAAAATCGACTCAACGTTCCCTTTACCACCGAACTCAGCTACCAAGCGACCGTGTGGCTTTAGATTAAACCAAATATTCTTAATCACCTTCGTTGGTTCTTTTATCCAATGAAGCACTGCATTGGAGAAAACAGCATCAAAAGTTTCCTTGGATTGAAACTGATAAGCATCTTGTACCTCAAAAGAAAGATGAGGATATTTTTCTCGGGCTTTGTTTATCATGTCTGGAGATGAATCAATTCCAAGAGTTTTAGCCCCTTCTTGGGCAATTTTATTGGTAAGATCTCCTGTTCCGCAACCTAAATCAAGAATAGTTTCATGGGGTTTAGGGGATAGTAGTTGAATAAGGTCTTCACCTAGTTTGGAAACGAAATAAACTTTTTCATCATAGAAGGTAGCATTCCATTCATTCATAAGGTTAAAATTCTCCCTTCCTCAGATTATGATTTTTTTTTGACGTTCCCGTCGAACCGATACACTTTCACCAGATACTCCCCAGTTATCCGTAGAAATTTCTTCGATAAGAACAAACGTATGAGCAGGATTTTTGTTGAGGACTTTTTCAAGAAGCTCGGTAGCTCCTTTAATGAGCTGATTTTTCTGCTGAGTTGTAACTCCTTCATCAGTAATTTTAATAGTTACAATGGGCATAAAATCGCCTCCGTTAATCTGAAATCGGATAAAGAATATAACCTATATTTCTAATAGTGAGAAGAAACTTCGGTTTGGCGGTATCATCGCCGATTCGTTGACGTAAACGGTTGATGTAAACATATAAATCACACAACTTGGATGTGCTAAACTCCCCCCATGCATAAGCAATAAGTTCTTCACTTTTCACGGGTTTTCCAAGGTGCTGAACCAAAAAGAAGACGAAACTGTGTTCGCGATAAGCTTATTACCATATTGTCTCGAATCAGCGTCTCAAAATTCAAATCGAGAAAGCAATTATTTCCCACTGCAATTTTGAAGTTGGTATTGCTGACCATAGGAATTCCAGATTCCGCACCTGCCTTTTCGCCTGTTGGTTTATATTTACCAATAATAACACATTTATTTTTATTGTTCAAATTCAAAATTAATAAATAGAATTGCAAATAAATGTATTAAGAAATCTTGATAAACTGTAAGGAAAAATAGGGTTACATCTTTTAATTATGGGAATATTTTTTAAGAAATTGAAAGGAGAGTGAATGATGACAGTAACAATGAACTCCCGGTTGAAGGAAAAGCTGTTGTCTGAAACAACCCCTTTTCATGAAGTTGTAAAGGAAATGATTGTAGAAAAAAACTTATACTCATATTTTATTAACAATCCTGATCATCGAGAAATCCTGCTTTCACGTACAAGACAATTGGCAGAGGATTTTAAAAAGAAAAATCCACAAGCCATTTACTCGCTTCATCGCAGCTTGGGATGGATTTATGAACTTCACCTTTATACTCCTGGTAAACATCCAGTTTACAATCAATTTAATCCTATATTGTTAGAGGTCCAGAGACTGCTGGAAATGGCTTGGGAAGAGTTCGAGGACCAGCGGATACCAAAAGTTGATTACCCAGAGAATCCTGATGAATTTATACGTTGGTTTAAATTAATGTTGATCAATCACGAAGTAGCTGAACATAAATTGTTCCATTATCTCGAAAAAAATGCGAGTTTTGAAGAAATGGCTTACTTTTTCTCTCAAGAAATCACGGTTGATTCTCGATTTGATGACCTTGTAGCATTAGCTCAAATTGGTCTTGATAATGATGTCAAAATGGAACTTGCAGAAAACTATTGGGATGAAATGGGCAATGGCGATATGTCTAAAGTCCATACTATCATGTTTGATCATTTGCTGGAGGAATTAAAGGTCACTGGGGATAAATCATTAAATTCGTTATTTAACGATGCATCATGGGAATCTCTGGCTTGCGGAAATGTACTGTTACATTCCGTAATTCACCGAAAAAATGCATATCGGGCCTTAGGAGCATTAGGTGCGGTAGAAATGCTGGCTCCCAAACGGTTTAGTTATTTGGTTAAAGGATATAAAAGAATAGGATTGAGTGAAAAGGCTCAGGAGTATCATGTATTGCACATTTCCATTGACGCCAAACACGGAGATGGTTGGCTGCGAAACGCTATTGCACCAGTCATTAAAAGAAACCCTGAAGCTAAGAAAGAGATTATAAAAGGAGCGTATTATCGTCTGAATACATCCATGGATTACTGCAATATGCTCTATCAAACTTTTACAAAGAATTGATCAGACTGAAGTCAAAGCCCACTTTTAATAGAAAAAAGTGGGCTTGATTATAAGTTCGCTAAGTAATATGTAAAGGGAGATCGAAATGAAATCTGATCGTTTACAAGGTTTGTCCTTGGGGATCTTTACGGAACTGGCAAACAGAAAACAGAAAGTTAAACAGCAAGGGCGGAAAGTGATTGACTTGAGTGTTGGGAACCCTGATTTGCCCCCGCACCCTAGAATCATGTCCACCTTAAGCACATGGGCACAAGACGGTTCAAAATATGGGTATACCTTACATGCTATCCCTGCTTTCAATCCGGCGGTAGCTCAATTTTACAGCGATCGCTATAATGTTGACTTACAACCAAACCAAGAAATTTTACAGGTTCCCGGAACACAAGATGGCCTTTTTCAATTGGCACTGTCGATAATAAATCCAGGTGATTATGCCCTTGTAACTGATCCTGGCTACCCGATCTACGAAACCAGTGTAAAATTAGCAGGGGGAAGGGTTTACTATATTCCTTTGACCGAAGAGAACGGATTTTTCCCGAGACTAGACCAAATTCCCGAATCTATCTTAAAAAAAGCAAAACTTTTGTTCATAAATTTTCCTGGAAACCCTATTCCTCAGTTAGCTCCTCCCTCCTTTTTCGAAGAAGTTGTATTTTATGCAAAAAAGTTTGATTTTAAAGTAATTCATGATTTTACCTACTCAGAACTGGTATTTGACCAAGAACGAGCTACAAGTTTTCTGAATATCCCTGGTGCAAAGGAGGTTGGGGTTGAGTTTAATTCCCTTTCTAAAACGTTTCACATGGCCGGATGCAGAATTGGTTATGTTGTAGGAAACATGGAAATCATTCAAGCACTATCTCTACTCATGTCCCATACTCATTATGGAATTTTTTATCCTATTCAGAAAGCAGCGGAAGAAGCTCTTAAATCAGGGGATTCATTTTATCGTTCTCATATAAGAATTTATCAGTCTAGAAGAGACCTTGTTATCAAAGAGCTAAAAAAATCCGGTTGGGATGTAATGAATCCTCCTGCTACGATGTACATCTGGGCAAAAATCCCCCTTTCTGTTTCTTCAACCGAATTTTGTTACAGGTTAATGGAAGATACAGGTGTGGTGCTGACACCGGGAAGTGCATTTGGAAAGAACGGAGAAGGTTATGTCCGGATTAATTTGGTACAACCGGAAGTACAATTAAAGAAAGCAATGAACCTCATTCATCACTTTCTTTTAAAACAAGGATGGGTTTAAATGGCACAAAGAATGAGCGGATGGAATTGGTTTCTCTTAATATGCATTTTGACAGCATGGGCCAGTGCGAAGATTATTACCAGAGAATTAGTATCCAAGGGGATCGCCGAACCGATGACTTTGATGAGTATTCGCTATGGAATATCCTCTATGGTAACAGCCGGTTTTGCAAAGATATTCTTTAAAAAAGAGCAATTAAAATGGGATTCCCGGTATTTATTTGGAGGATTATTTGTAGCAGCACAAGCTATTTTGTTAGGAATTGCATTAAAAACAGCTCCGGTCTCGTTAGCAGGTGTTTGCTTTTTTGGTTGTTCCAGTTTAGTATCATCTGTTTACGGACTGGTCACCAACAGACAGGAAGTCAAAATTCATCTTTTTGCATTACTAATTAGCTTGTGCGGGCTTCTTCTCATTTCCGATCCAACTAATCATGCCACGTGGAATGCCGGAATATTTTTGGCGATTTTGGGCGGAGTTTTCTGGGGTGGGTATTTACTTTGGTGTAAACATCAAATTCCTGAAGGCTGGATCGCTAATATTATCGCCAGTAGCCGAACCATGGGGATCGGAGCGATCATTTGTTTTATTTTTTCCTTTATTTATGAACCAAACGCTTACCACAATATGAATTCGTTATCCTGGGGAGCAGCTGTTTATATGGGAATCGTGCCTCAGGCAATTGGTTTTGTCTTATTCGGATGGTTGGCTCCTAAACTTAACCATACTCAACTGGGGGTATCTCAGTTAGGTACTCCTTTGCTGGTTGCTTTTGGGGGAATATTGTTGTTGGGGGAAGATTGGACATTTACACTGGGAGCCGGGATGATTTTCATATTATCAGGCATCGCCTTGGCTTCTAAAAAACCAAAACCCCAGCCTGCACGGAAGGAAGTTAAAGATGATGCATACTTGTAAAACATTTGCAAGGGATTCGAGATATGCTGAATGAACAATTACAGAGGAATAAATTTTTGTTGTCAGAAGAAAAGAGGCGTCTAATCGCCTCTTTTTAAGCATGTTGTCAAAGAGAAGTTTCACGCGGGAAAATGGAAGAAAGTAGCCTGTGACGATCATATCATTTATCAATAATTGATCTCTGTTAAAAATTAGATTCTATTCGGATTTATCGATCTCTTTATTCTTCAGGTTGAGAAATTTTGTAGAGTATGCAGCTAAAATGAAGAATAAAATGATCAGGGACCAAGTTAAATAACCGGGCCATTTAAATGCAGTTCCAATTGCGGCAACGATCCCAAGAGCTAACAGAAAAATCGCTGTCAGGTACTTCATGCCCCAACCTCCTTGATCGAGAGACTCCCTCCATCCCTGTATCTTCAGGGGGTTTAACTCCCTGTCGTTTAATTCTATCCAAAGAAATGATCTCCTTCAAAGAGGACTTTAAACAGTCCTTGCTGCGGAAGAGCAGAGAACGCTTCAAAAGTTCTGAATGAATTGTTGTGAGTCTTGTGGGTAGTTTTTTAAACATTACCAGGTTGAACTAAAAAAGGCTAAGTTGCTGTGGAGCAGGGTTCAGAAAGTAAGGAGTGTTCATATAGGGATTGAGTGACGAAAGCAAGTAGGGATTGGACAAAATTTCTTCAGCGGCTACTTCCAACCATGAGGGATGTTTGACGTGGTGCACTCTGCTTTTTTCTCTAAGTTCAATATGGAGGATTGATTGACCGTAACGGTCCAAAAGGGAGAGATGAGAGAGGTATCTGCGTTTTTGATGGAAACGAATACGCTGGTTTAATTTAATTTCGTTTATTTCATCCCGCGGGATTTCATGACGCTCCCCGCAGAACAGTTGAACTTCAACAGGATCGCCTTTTCCCCTCATCCATTGATCTAATACGAAGCGAAGAACATGTTTAGCTAAAGCGATTGAGGAATAATTTAATTTGCATTTGCGTTTTTCGCCGGGATAATGCGAAAAATAAGGTTTTTTTAATTTGCTTAGTCTGAGAATCAGTTTTCCTTTGCATTCAGGACATTGGTACGGTTCTTGAGGATTCGCTTCTTTTGGCAAAATAATTTTTCCGGTTGAACTGAGTCCGTAAGGAATAACTCCGTACTGCCGACGATATTTGGGTCGGATTTTTGTTTGTACCATCAGTTTCAGCCTCCTGATCTTCCCATTGAGTAATTTGTAAATTTTTGTCCTTTTTTTAAATATTATAACCATTTATCAGAAATATTAAAATATAGGAACATGATTATTTTTTCATTGGATTATTACATAAGGAATGTAGACTGGTTTGAAATGCAAACTTTTGATTGACACATTCGAAATATCAGGGAAAAGCAAGATGGATATTGATGATATCCCGTATTTCTATCGGCTTTGAAAGGCTGTGAAGATTAATATAATGTGAACCACAAAATTGATAACCTATCATTAAAGATAAAAAATGTATAATTGTCACGGAATATGCGAATCTGTTTTAGGAGGAGTTGAATTCAGTGAATATTACTCCGGATATTAAATCAATCGCATTATTTTTTATCTTATTTGTGCCGGGATTCATTTCGATGAAAGTGTACGATATGCTTGTTCCCAGAGAAGAAAGGGACTATGCAAAAACTATATATGCCATTATTGCTTATAGCGTGTTTAATCTCGCTCTGATTTATCCGTTTTTAGGCATTGTTACCGCCGGTCTATAATTGACCCAGGATCGCCGAAAAAGAATTGACCCACTCCCCGTCGAATAAATCCCCTTCGAATAATACCGCCAAATTTCTTC
>NZ_JAECVX010000021.1:0-17945 GCF_016055105.1 Thermoactinomyces sp. CICC 10523 | reverse complement strand
TCTTTCCGAATCGAGCTTCCGTGTTGCGTTTGCTGGGAGCACTACTGATGGAAGTGGACGAAAAATGGGCCAGTGGTAGAAAGTACTTGGACATGACCGGAGTATTTGGAGTGGCGAAAATCCAATGAAAAACCTCAGCCAAAAGTTACACGCATAAGTTGAACGCCGACTTTTCTGACCGAGGAAATTTACACATAATTTTGGGCTTGATCACTACATGTTTACCTCACCTATTTAGTTACATGTTAATTTAATTATTACAGGCTTGAGCATTTAGTTGTTTTTCATACATACCAATAATAAGAAACCTTTCTGATTCACGGAAAACATGAACTGCTAATATCGGAGGTCGAACCAAAAACCACATGCTAGTCACTAGGGGTTTTTGAAACCGCAGTGAAGATCAAGCTTCCCGATTTAGTTCGGCCACCATCAGCCAAACATACCGATTGAGCTGTTTCATACGCACGGTGAGTCCGGCTTGGCAGAAAGCGCGTTCTAACCGACTCATCACCGGGTAATACTCCCGTTTCAGATCCAAGGCGAGCTCGTGAAAACCGCGCTCCTCGGCTTCTCGTTGCATGGCCAGTTTGGTCCCTTCATCGCGGAACACTGTATCGGCAAACGCAATTTTGCCGCCCGGATTGAGCCGTTTGACCAAATCACGGAGCGCCTGGTCTTTCATCTCATCTGTCAAATGGTGAAACGCATAAGTGCTTACAATAGCGTCCACTGATGGGAGACCGGAGGGTACGTTCAAAAAATGCCCTTCATGCAACTCCAGATCGGGCAGTTTGGCTTTAGCTTTTTCGCGCATTGCAGCCGACGGTTCAATTCCAATTACCCGGTAACCCTCCGCAAAAAGCAGACTTGTTAAATTTCCAGTACCTACGCCGAACTCCATCACGACGCTTCCTTTGGGAAGTGCAAGAGAATCCACCACTGATTTCAAAATATTGGCGTACCCCTCAAATACTTCGATATATTCCGGATGGCCGCCAGCGACTGCTTGATCGTAATCTTCGGCCCATTGATCAAATAAACTGTTAAAAAGTGCTTCGCTTCCCATCATTCGTGCCTCCTCGGCAAATACCTATAATTATGATCTAATTAGTCGCCTTTTAATGTTAATCTTATCAAAATATGTCATTTCTATCAATACAAATTTCCTACACCAAATAGCCTTTGTGAGTTTAAGTGTAAAGTTTGTTAACTCTGCCCCGTTCATTTTTGACAAAATACCCGCTTTCCGGATCAGTTGTGCTTTCCTTAACCTCTTTAACTTCATCATCCGTCTTGAGAGCCAATGTCTTTTTTCCATGAGCCAATCGATCCTAGTTGATTTCATCCTCAAGTTGCTTTTGGAAGGTTCGGACACAGGCCCAAACCAGCTTCTTAACATATTTCTTTTTATTTGCATTGGCTTTCAAGATGACTTCTGGATTGACAAAACAATGATTGATAGCTTCTTGTAAAATGTAATCAAAAATCATTTCAAACAGATCCGTGTCTTGAAAGCGACGGACATAATTCTTTCCGAATGTTGAAAAATGGGGGATTTTTTCTGTGAGTCCATAACCAAGAAACCAACGATAAGCCACATTGGTTTCAATCTCCTTAATGGTTTGCCTCATGGATCGAATGCCAAATAAATATTGGATCAACGTTGGATAACACAAGAAATCCCCCATTTGATAATTTTCTACTAATATGATTCGACTAAAAAAGCTTGTCGACCTGTCTGCGATAACAGACTTTGTCGACAAGCTGTCCCCTCCCACTGCGAGGGGGTCATATGGAAGAAAGAAAGCGATCTTTCAGAGGGAGAAAAAGAAATATTAAGACTAATACTAGAATCAGATGAAAATATTAGAACAATACATAAACTCGTGCAATCCTTTCGGGATATTATGGATAGCCGCCAAGCTAAACAACTTGAAGATTGGATTAAAAAAGCAGAAATATGCGGAATACAGGAGTTAAAAGGCTTTGTTTTAGGGATTCGACGTGATTTTGACGCTGTGTATGCCTCTCTCAGTCTTGAATGGAGTAATGGGTTGGTTGAAGGACATATCCATCGTTTAAAACTCATTAAAAGTCAAATGTATGGGCGAGCAAATTTTGATTTACTTCGTAATCGAGTTCTTTATCAAGAATAAGCAATAATTTAATTTACATTTTTTTGAAAACTGCTTGGGAATGATGACAGGCCTCTAGTGGTTTCATCAAAAGTGCGGGAGAGCCAATTATACGCCATCGGTAACAGTGAGCGGCTTGAATGTCATCTTTACGGACAATTGATTGCGATTCTTTTGTGTTCATCGACCATATTTCGCATGAGAGAGCTTTTGCTTCGCAAAAAGCAAAAGGAACTAAGTGAGTACAAAGCCATTTACATCATCCATTCTTAGGGGGAATTCCCGTTCGCGGAAGTCTTACCCCCCCACTGCAAAAACTATTTCTTTTTAAAACGCTCCAAAAAATGATTTTCATAGGGTGTTTGATGTTGACGTAAAAACTTGGTGATCTGATTTGGATCAACTTGGAATTCAGGGGGCAAATGAAATTGTTTTTTTGATAAAGATGAATCGGCTGTTGGAGGATTTTTTCTTTGATCTTTAGAAACTGCCGCTTCTATTTCATTGCTATCTCCTTTTGTCTCATGCCCCTGGGACCAGTTTTGGTACATTTGAATCCAAGACGAATCGTCGGCCATTTGATTCTGATCAAGATCTGCTTGTATCCCATCTTGTTCAGATTGAATTGCTCGATTTTGTTTAATCCACTCATTCTGTTTCACAATGTTTTCCAGCGATTTTAACTGCTTAACCATCTGCTCCTTTTGCTCCAGTTCCCTTTTCCATTCCCTCTCTTGTTCCTGCAAACGCCGGATCGTTTGATCTTTTTCCTTTTCTTTCTCTTGCCACTGCCACCGCTCTTTTTCTCTCTCTTCCTGCAGTTGTTTTACTTCTCCCTCTTTCTGCTGAAGCCGCTGAAGCAAGTCGTTCTTTTCCTCTTCCCGCTCCTGAAGCTCTTGTCGAATTACTTTCAACTGTTCAGATTTCCCTTGATAAGCCATTTCCAATGACTTTAACCGCTGAGCCATCTGTCCCTTTTGCTCCAGTTCCCTTTTCCATTCCCTCTCTTGTTCCTGCAAACGCCGGATCGTTTGATCTTTTTCCTTTTCTTTCTCTTGCCACTGCCGCCGCTCTTTTTCTCTCTCTTCCTGCAGTTGTTTTACTTCTCCCTCTTTCTGCTGAAGCCGCTGAAGCAAGTCGTTCTTTTCCTCTTCCCGCTCCTGAAGCTCTTGTCGAATTACTTTCAATTGTTCAGATTTCCCTTGATAAGCCATTTCCAATGACTTTAACCGCTGAGCCATCTGTCCCTTTTGCTCCAGTTCCCTTTTCCATTCCCTCTCTTGTTCCTGCAAACGGTGAATGATTGCATTTTTCTCTGCTTCTCTTTCTTTATACTCGGACAAAACTTTATTTGTTAGTTGCAACTCCTCTTCAAGTTCCATCTTCTTTGCTTTGTATTGGTTTACTACTTCATCTCTTTGCGCCAACATTTGTCTGTAAGTATTCTCTTTCTGGTAGAATTCATCCAAATTTTCTTTCAACTTAGCCAAAGAATTTCGATATTTCTCTATCTTTGATTCATACGTTTTGATCACGTGACTTAAGTACTGGATTTTTTTCTTATATGCGTTTATTGAATGAGAAATCCGTTTTTTCTCATCCATTCATTATTCACCTCAACATATAGATTCATTTATTTATATGACAAAGAAAATGTAATATGAAAATAAAACCTATGCACTCCAGCTAAAAAGCCCCCTTCCCTGCCATTTCCCACTTCATCCGAAATACAGCCTGGACTCTATGAAGGCTGAAGCACCGGCGACCGCCAAGATAAGATGCAGGGGAAAAGAGGCCGGAATCCAAATGTATAACGCTACAAGGAAGAGAGAAGACCATACTCCTACACACCAGTGGCAACTTAATAACATTCCCATCCAGCGTCGCCATCCCGAGCCGATGATATTGACTTGTCTAATCACCTGTCCCGATTGGTCCGGTTCGTATGTGATATTCACAAACGGTTCCCGAATCACAGACGTAATTTCATCAAAAACGATTAGGTGAGTGAGACGAAAAGAAGCCAAGATCAAAACAACAAAATGGAACCATGAAATCGCTGACAATGGAATCTCTCCTTTATCAAAAGGATATCGTGATTCGATTGCTGGTTGGTACTTGAAGGTTGCCATCTTTAAAGAAAAGGATCCCTTGTATGGTGATCGTCCTTCCTTTTTCAGGCTTCGGAACGGAAAGTTGGAAGTTGGAAAACGACTCCATTTCCCCCGGAGCTATCCGCAAGGGCTGAATCGGACAAATCCAATACTCTCCCCGTTCCTTCACCTTTTTCATCCAATCATCCTCAAGGTACCGCCAGCCTGTAGCACTGTCACCATTAAATCCTTGCACAGCCAAAGTATCCGCCATTTTCGGTGGAACGATCTGCCCTTTCAACTGAGCCCCTTCGGTCGGATTCACTTGGAGACAAATGATCGGATCAACCAAATCTGACCTTCCCGTATTTTTCATAACCATGCTTCCAAAAATGAGATAGGGATCCGTATCGAAATCGGGAACAACCACTTGATAATCGAAATAAACATCTGCCCCCCATTCTGGCAAGGAAGCCGCCTGAGTGGAAGGTGAAACCATTTGATCTGGTTGTTCTTCATCTACTGGAGATCCGGTATCCTTCATTGGAGTACTCAAAGACGATTCTGATCCCGGAAACAAATTTCCAATTCCAGGAAAAATTAAACGTATATTTTCAATAGAAACATACGGCAACAGGGCGAGCAAGTTCCCCTTCGTCATTCCCCTCAGCAAGGCCGAAGAGAGAATTACCGCAATTTTTTCATTAAGTTCGTCTGCTTCGTTTTCGCCTTCTTGAGGAAATTGGCAGCGCAAATCCACTTTGGGAATAGGATGCTGATTCAGTTCTCTTTTCATCTGCGCAGTGAATCCATGCACCTTAAATTCGCGGTGAAAAGTACGAGCCCAAAATTTTCCTCTCCCCCCCCGGCTATAGAAGATATGAAAACGCGGGTGAGATGAAGAATGATGAACCAGTTTTGTAAGCTGAAGCATAATCTCCCCATTCTTGAAAGCCGGTTTGTTGGGATCTAGTTGGATAAACTTAACACCAGTTCCGTTGAAAAATGTTTTTATACTTTCCAAAATTGAAGCAAGTTGGTCATCTTTTTTGTTTAAAACCAAAAATACCTTTTTTCCATGCAATCCCGGGGTAAGCTGAAGAAGTTTTTCACTGGGATCCCATCTCGTCTCAAAACCGATCTGTTCGCATAACAAGCGGTAAATTGGAAAAAAACGGTGCGGGAGATTCCTTTTTTTATCCTCGTTAGCTTGAATCCGGACGTCCATATAACCCCTCCCGTTCAATTGCTTACACTGATTCATTGTATGAAACAGGAAGGGGGAGAGTGACCAATCTAAGCCTCATAAAATGGGCTCGTGATTTTAAACCAAAACCAATCATTTTACGTATAGATGGAAAGGAGAACAAACACAATCCAAGAAATTGTGTTTCAATGTTTAAACCCAATTGCACGGCTCTCGAATCGCTCTGGAAGGCAATACGCAAAACCTCACAATCCAACATTAGGATTTGCATTTCTAAAAGGAATAAATTATTAACTTATATTAATTTACGGAAAATGGTTCTTCGTCTAAAGCGACAGGGATAAGTTTTGCGTATATATAAAATGAGCTAATAGTTGAAGGAGGGTATTGTAAATGGTTAAACCAATTCGCGGCTCTCAGGTCTCGCCACTAATTCCAAATAACGTTGCACCTGAGTGTATCTGCGTGCCCAAAGTATATGACTGGGTTGTTTTCACGGAAGAAATTAATTCAACCGTGCCGGTTACCCCTGTAGCAGGTTGCCCGACCACTGTTACAGATATCACTTGCTCCCTTGTGACAGAACCGTTTTTCCCCATCACCTGCGCAACCAATGGGGTTTGTACCGTTCTGGAGCGACGCCCAATCAACATCGATGGGGTAAACGCCTCCTTAGTAAAATTGCGGCAAGAGATCCCCATTGATGTGACGTTCACGGGAACCACTGATGGGACTCCGGCTACTTGTACCATCCGGGTTACGGTACCATTCATCAGGCAAGTGGTCCTGTGCTTCCCGCCCGAATTCACCAACGATAACCTCGTCTGCCGGATTATCAGCGGTGATTGCACAATCACCACGCCTGCCCCCGTCGGTGGTGAACCATTCCCGTCAACCATCGGGGTCGAACTGTTTGTCTGTAAAGAGGTTCAGGTGTTGGCAGCAGTGAAATTGGAAGTTCTGGCGAAATTCTGCTCGCCGCGTGCGCCGATCACGCCGCCGGTCACTTCTGTCTGCCCGCCGCTCACCTTCCCAGAGCAGTGTAATTTCTTCCCGCAACCGAACTGCGATTGTGAGGGCTTCGTGAATGATACCTGTACAATTTCCGCCCTCTCGGGTGCTACTTGTAGTCTCACCATAGGGTCGACGGTAGTCACCAGCGGAACGCAGACAATCAACGCGACCATCTGCAATAACTGCTCCTTGACGAACTCCAGTATCTTCTATCAAACGACGAACCCAACCCAAAGCTTCACGTTTAACGCCGATACCTTCACTTCTGTGGCATGTACCCCGACAGGATCGGCTACACCGACAACACAGGTCATAACGGGAACAGGGACAGTGACAACAACTGCTCCGGTCAGCAACACCATCCCCAATGTTACCTTCACTTTAACCTTGAATGAAGGTGCGACTACAGATTCCTGGACTTTGGTACTCACGGGTCCTTTCGCGGCTACTGCTACAAACACGGTTGTTCCAGATCAAAATCTGGTTATTAATAACTGTAATGCCTTTCCGTCCCCCACTCCGTAAGGATTT
Organism: Thermoactinomyces sp. CICC 10523; assembly: GCF_016055105.1. Lineage (NCBI taxonomy): Bacteria > Bacillati > Bacillota > Bacilli > Caryophanales > Thermoactinomycetaceae > Thermoactinomyces > Thermoactinomyces sp. CICC 10523. Next base: position 10,962 of record NZ_JAECVX010000021.1, on the reverse strand, counting down.
AAAGGGGAAAATGGATATGACGATCCGTTATCAGGCTGTTGTCCTTTTTTGGTCAGCAGCCATTTCCTTGTTTTCTGCTCAAATAGGCGCAAGAAGGAATGGAAACTGGATTAACCACAGTGTCTCCCAACCATGATATTGCATATAAATACCCTATATTCTATCAACCAAAGGAAGGGACTTGTCGTTATGATGCTGTGGAAATGGAAAAAACTTTTAACGGAAAAAGACGAGATGATCGATCAGTATAAGAAGAAGGAAAAAGAGTATCAATCCGAACTCGAACAGATGAAACAACACATCCGTGAATATCAGGAAAAAGAAGCAAAATACTTGAGAGATCATGAAGAGACAAAGCAAACCCTTGTGGAACTTGAGCGGAAATTAACCAAATATGAACAAAAAAACGAGGAATATCGAAGTAAGCTGCAACAAAAAGAGCGAAAAATCGAAGAACTGCAACAAAAATTGGCAGAATCGGAGCAAAGGGAATCGGACTCCCACAGAAAATTACAGGAAACAGAAGGCAAATTAAACGCATGGTTGAGAAACCGTCCTAGAGTTGCGATGACGGAAAGCCATTTTCAAACCATGGGGCGAATTGCCAAAAAGTTAGCCAATCAGCCACCCCCGTCCAATTCAGGCCAGATGGCAGGCATCTCTTTTCAAGCCATGGCAACTCCAAAAGCCGGAAATTATGACTCAAATCAATCCTCTTCGCAGACAGTACCCTTTAATCCATTTAAATATACACGATAAATCCAGACTTCTTCTATAATTTTACGAAATGAAAGGAGACCCTCTTTATGGATCCTCGTTGGGAACAATGGCGCAACTATCGGCCGAGACCCCGTGTTCAACCTTCACAGCCGCAACAATACCGACATTATCCATCAAATGGAAACGGCCAACCCGTTCGTCCGGTCCATCAGCCAAACCAAGGGCAACAGCCAAGGCAAACAACCCCACGAAAGGGATGTTGCGGGGGATAACTTCCGATTATGATTTGGTTTTCCACCCTGACGTTTATACAGCCATGATCGACCATTGTCTGCGGGAAAAACCGCTGGAGGCGTGCGGATTGTTGTCGGGAAAGGACCAAACGGCATTCACTTGTTGGCCAATGACCAACATTCTCCACAGCCATAACGCGTTTGAGATGGACACAGGGGAGGTCGAAGATGTTTTCCGGAAAATCAGGGAAAAAGAGGAGCAGTTGGTGGGAATTTATCATTCTCATCCCACCGCTCCCCCAAATCCATCCCTGGAAGATATCGCTCACGCCAACTACCCGGAAGCTGCCTATGTGATTATATCCTTATCTGATAGATCTCCCAACGTCCGTTGTTTCCAAATTCTCAAACCGCGAGTTTTTCCCCTGCTTCATGGAATTTCCCGCTATTAAAACCTCATAAAAAACCAAGCATCCTAGCTTGCTATTAGGCTGTTGACAAATATGGATCAACAGCCTTTTTTGTCGAATTGAAATGAGGACAAGCTTCTTAAGAAACAGTCAAAATTCCCCATAATGGAGCCATATCGCGAGCAAGTGGATACCTGGCTAATGGAGGACAAAGCCCGTCCCCGAAAACAGCGTCATACAACAAAACGGATCTATGATCGTTTGGTAGAAGAATATGGATTTAAGGGCTCGGAACGAACTGCTCGCTACTATGTAGCGAAGCGGAAAATGGAGTTTCAGATCGGGGAAGTGGAGCCATATATTCGATTAGAGCATCCTGGGAGAGAAGCTCAAGTTGACTTTGGTCTTTCCAAGCTGTAAATGGGGGAAAGGTTGTAGAACAAAAGATGCTCATTCTCTCCTATCCGTACAGCAACGCAGCCTTTGTCTTTGTTAGCCCAAAGGAAAACACAGAGTGTTTGCGAAAGCCAAAGGCTCTCAGCTACAGTTCAGTCCCGGCCTTCCTTCCAGATAAAACAAAAGCCTTCTTGCTGTCTTCCGAAGGAAAACAGCGTAAGACTTGCGTCGATTGGCTGATTCGCATGCTGAAGACTTACAACATAGACGAAATTGAAAAGGGATTGCTACATAGCGAATTAGAGAAAACTGAACAACTGGAACATGTCTTTTACAAACTTCGTCATCCCGAGTTCAGGCCATTGCCTTTCCTCGAAACACGCACTCCTGCTATCTTACGGGGCCGGAAACCTGATCTCAGTCGATATGATCGACTTCAACAATGGAGGGCACAAAAGTGAAAACAACACTCCAAAGACTGTGTAAACAAATGCGTTTAGCTCACATTATGGACGTCTATGAAACGATTCCGTTTGAAAATCCATCCCACTTAGTATTTACATGATCTTTTAAATTGCTGAGCAAAGGGGACGTAACCAAATGAGGATTCGCAAATTGATAAACAAGGAAATTTCCTCAAATGAAGACGAAGGGTATTCCTTTGACGCAATCACGTTTCCTGAGAGCATCAATCCAGAAGGATTGATGCGAGTGGATTTCATCGAGAAGAAAGAAAACGTCATTATGCTTGGTGCCGTTGGCATCGGGAAAACTCATCTTGCTACCGCAATGGGGATAGAAGCCTGTAAACGCGGGATGAAAGTCCAATTTTTCAGGGTTTCCGACCTGATCTCGACCCTTCAAATGAGATTCCAAGCTGGAACTCTTCATCGGTTCCAGAAGGAGCTGCTCAACTCGGATATGCTCATCATAGATGAGATAGGGTTTGTCCCTTTTCACAAAGATGGGTCAGAGCTGTTTTTCAATCTCATGTCTGAATGTTACGAGCGATTGAGTGTTGTGGCACCTCTAACTTGGAATTTAGCCAATGGGATACGGTTTTTGGCGATGACCGCCTTACGGCGGATCGTCTTGTTCACCATGCTCATATCTTGGCTTTCACAGGTGACAGTTACCGGCTCAAAAACGCTCTCTCCCATCAATCTTAGTTAATTCATTCTGGCAAGGCACTATGTACAAAACGGTTGCCGTTTTCCGTACTTTTTACTTGCCGAACACATAAAAGTCCACTTTTCTAATTTTGAAAAGTGGACTTTTTATTTAGTATTGAAGTGCTTTTTTTACTTGTTCTAAATACCCAAATCCGTACCTTTTATCCGGTTCCAAATATGTCCCTTCACTCCATTCATTCCAGGCATTAATAAACACAAATTCGCTTTTGATTTGAATCGCCTTTTGAATTAACTGCGAAAAATAATAACCAAATTTATCGGGAGACGCACCATCGAAGATTAGTGCATTTTTCCCCATTCGTGCGGTGTTATCCCAATCGATAAAAGCTCCCAAAAAAGCGGGTTTGTCTGGTAATGGTACTCGATTTAAGATACCTTGCCAAACCGTATCATAATCATATAGACGAATTGCCTGTGAATCAAAACCAGTTACATGTTTAAGCAATTGCGAGGCCAAATTGTGCTGATGATGCTGCACAATCGTATAGAAAGGCTCAAAGTCGATACGAGCATGAATGCATGAACTGGTGTGTGGATTTGGATTGGAATGACTCAACACCTCTGCAAAGTATATCCCATCCAGGCCGTTCTGTTTTGCCAATTGATCCCAATAACAGAACATTTCATCGAGTCGTTCAATATGCCACGGTACATAAACACTGAAAAGGGGTTTGTTATCTACCCGTATATATCTCTTATCTTTGAATGCCTCCAATAAATACTCAAAATGTATTTTCCAATCCGGATAATCTCCATATTCCTGAATCATCAAAAACTCATCATGATCCGATCCATCAATCCATGTTCTTCTCCAATGATGATTTGCCCAGCAAAGACAAAAGGGGAAATCAGGCTCACCCGTTCGGAGCACCTCATTAAATGGCGTTTCAAGAAGCATCTTTCCTTTGAACCAATAGTGATAATAACAAAATCCGTACACTCCATATTCTCTTGCTATATTCGCCTGCCATTGTCTCGCTTCTGGATCAGTTAAATAATAATAATAATCACGGTATGGTTCTCTCGGCTGATAGTGACCCGGGAACAGAGGAACTGCTTTTCGTGTATTGGTCCATTCCGTAAATCCAGGCCCCCACCATCGGTCATTTTCCGGGATTCGGTGGAATTGGGGCAAATAAAAAGCGATAACTTTAGGTGTTAATCTGTTTATCATCATCACCCCCCTCATTTTCCCTATTGTCCAACTTATTCACCAAAACAAAAGGTGAACAGTACATATGCTGATGAGATTAAAAATGGTTCTATTTATTTGATTTTGCGCAGAAATCCATTTGGGTTTGAAGTTACATAAAACTTTTCTCTCTTGTAGTCAATGACAAATTGGTCATTCTCTGCCATAAATTCCTCAACCGCTTCCTTCGGACCGGGGCCACATCCCGGGAGTACGGGATTTCCATTGATATTTGTATCTTCGACAATCAAATAACTCCCCTTTGTCACCAATTGGCTATAAATCTTTAATTCATTTAAAACATGCTGCTTGGAATGATCGGAATCCAAAATCACCATCACCACTTGCGCATCTTTTGCCTCTTGCTGTACAGCCTGAACAATCTCCGGAGAAGTGGAGGAACCAAGCAAGTAATTGATACGGTTATGTTGAGGGCAAGTCGGACTCTCCACAATATCGATGGTGACTACTTTCCCTTTCCCAATCAGATCACAAATCGTCGCCAAAAATAGCGTACATCCCCCTTGACTCGTTCCACATTCCACAATCAGGTCCGGTTTTAGTTCAAATATAATTTCCTGATAAATCCAAAGATCTTGGGGGTATTTTAAGACAGGTACTCCCAACCAATAGGTGTTCGTCCATACCAGGCTGTTATAAAAAAGATTGTGAAATGAATCGATAATATTTTTCATATCAAATCATCCACTTCCTAATCATCATTTTTATCAGAAAATTAACGGAATGTTCTAGGTACTCAATCCATTTTTCAACCGGAGTATTCTCCATTGATTATTGCTTCAACCACATATTGGAAAGCATTTGCTTCAACTGCGAACGAGGGATTGTCTTTCAGCAGGGAGGAACGGATATGGTCAAGCCAATGGATGAGCGGATCCATTTGCGGATTGGGATAAACAATTCTCTCAAGATCAGTAATGTAATAACCGGTAATCTGGAACATCTTGTAAATTTCCGTCAAGGTAAAAAAGCGCAAATGAGTCTGATCTAACAGCCCCCATTCCATATATGTCCATTTCCCCAGAAGAAGGTCGTGCAAAATAGAGATATGAGCGATATTGGGAATGCAAGCAATAATCGAGCCATTCTTTTTCAGAAAAGGTTTTACTTTTCTCAGCACGGCCCAGGGGTCGATCAAGTGCTCCAGCACATCCCCAAAGATAATATGATCAAAAGAACCCTGTTCGTATGGTAACTCGATCGTTTCAATATCACCGCATAAGACATGGTCCAGTTTTTTTTCCGCTTCTTGAGCAGCCTCCGGAAACAGTTCAATCCCGTAGACCGTGATTCCCCTTGTACGGAGTACACTCCCCAGGTTCCCTTTGGCACATCCGACATCAAGCACACACGACGCGTCCGGTTTGATTCTTTTTAACAGATATGGATTATTGCCGTCATAATAATATTCCGGTTTTTGCTCATATAAACGTTTGTGATGATCTACCATAAAATCCCCTCCTCGTTATTTAAGATAATGTCGGGCGAAAATCTCATGGTAATGCATATATTTCGGATAATCGAAATGATTGTTGAAATTAGTGTGATAGTGCAGGCTCCACGGCTCAATCTGTTTTGGGACTCCAACCAAAAATCCGTGTTTTTTGAACTCCAATGATTGGGATATATCATAGAAATCGAACCCATCAAACAAATCAGCTCTCCAGGGTACGTCATATTGGGTCACCATCAAAAACCCATCCACCGCTTCAACAGCTTCAAATGCATCGGTTACTTCTTTCCATTTTTCAAGTTTATAGGTATTTCCGGGGAATCCAATGAGCTTTCCATACAACTCTTTTCCTTCCCACCAAAATCCACTGGAAGGCAGCGTTTTACAGCCGGCAAAACCTAACAAACCCAATAATGGGTTATTTTGAAATAAAGTGAGAATTTCCCGGAGAAAATGAGGGTTGATGATAAAAGTATCCTGATGCAGATAGATCTTATACTTTGCATCATTGGCCAATGCCCGATTATACCCTTCTGCCATTCCTTTCGCCCCGTAAACAGGGAAGAGCTCAATCGTATAACCCTGTGGAACATCCAGATTTTGAATATGTTTCACACATAGCGCATATAATGTCTCGTCATTCACGCAAGTGACAAACAGAAATTTGTTGTTCATCGTAAATAGCCTCCTGGGTTATACTATAAATTCTCATTGATTACGTAGCAAACTACTTACTAATATATGGAGGTTTGGAAAAATTGAAAGGACGATTTACCTATTTTAAAACACCCGTTTTATTACTCTCCGCTGAATTTCAATTTGCTAAGAAAATCGGCCAATAAAGAACTGAATGATTCAAACGCCTATACCTTGAACAACTCTGCTGCATATAGGTGTTTTATCCGATCCGGTTCGATCATCATCATTTGTTTAAGCGAGTGTGAAAAACAATGTCCAGTCCCTTTCTATTTAACGGAAATAAAAAAATCGTGATCTCCCGGCTGTTCAAAGACATACGGAACTCATTTACTTATGAATTTTGGGTAAAACCGCTTTCTTCCCACCGAATTGATCCAGAAGCTTCCAGCGGGGTAGCCAGTCCCTTTGGAATGCAATGGGTCATTGGTGCCGGACACGGAGGAATTCATGATGCCGGTGCGGGAGTATCGGCAGGAACCAACGGGATCAGCGTTTATGAACACGGGTCCTACTACCTCCCTGCCAGGTTGGTATGGGAAACTTCCATAACGGATTGGACCCATGTTGCGGTCGTTTATAATAATAAAACGCCTTCTCTTTATATCGATGGTGTGTGGAAAAAAACGGGGGAACCCAGCCCCAGGGCCAACGTGTTTGCATCAGGATTATTCGGTGCTCTTGAACCGTATGGTTATTTTACAGGCTATCTCAAAAAAATCTGCATCTGGGATCATGCGAGGACACCACAGCAGATCGCTGACGATAAGGACAAGGAATTAACAGACAGCGAACCCGGTTTGATCGGGTACTGGTTGGTAAACAATCATAGTGAATTCTCTTTTGACGAAACGGTTCATTCCAATCACAATAAAAAAATGAAGATCAAAGAAAAAGAGTTATGGGATTTAAAAATTTTATATGTAAAATCAGGAGATTTCTTACCCTATACCGCTATTCATGAATCGATTATTGATTCATTGCACGAGTTGGTTCGCGATGTGCATACGATCAGCTCCCAAGAGGATATTGTCGAAAGAGCAAGGATCATACAACCGGATCTGATGCTGGCGTTAAATGGCTTGGATCTCTCTGCCGATCAAATCACAACAACCCGATTATCAGGAGTAAAAACGGCCGTCTGGTTCACGGATGACCCTTATATTTTGGATGCAACCCGGCAAATCGCTCCTCATTATGACTACATTTTCACAATCGAGTCAAACTGTATCCCTTTTTATAAACAGTTGGGCTGTTCGGAAGTGCATTACCTGCCTCTCGGAATGAATCCTGCAGTATTTCGCCCCAAAAAAGTGAACGCTTCTTATCAGTCAGATGTTTGTTTTGTCGGTAGAGGATATCGTAACCGAATCCGTTTTTTCAATCGGATCCTTCCATTTTTGGCTGGCAAAAAAGTATTGATCGTGGGGGATTGGTGGGAACGGCTTGAAAATTATAGCCTTTACAAACAAGCGATCCGAAATTCATGGGTGAGCGCAGAAGAAACGGCCAACTATTATAACGGAGCAAAAATCGTCCTAAATCTCCATCGACAGCACGATGACAATGAATTTAATCTCAACAGCCATAAAATTTCATGCTTATCCGTAAATCCCAGAACTTTTGAAATTTCAGGATGCAAAACCCTTCAGCTAACGGATTTTCGGGATAATTTGCCTGATTTGTACTCTCCGGATAAAGAGATTGCCATATTTTCCTCCCCTCAGGAATGTGTAGAGAAAATTAACTATTTTTTACAGCATGAAGAAAAAAGAAATGAGATCGCATTGAGAGGTTATTTGAAGACAATCAAGATGCATCTGTACAAACATCGGTTATCCCAGATGCTGAGGATTGTTACTGGAAGCAGCCGGAATGATCTGTAAAAGGATCTTCACAAGAAGATGGAGTGGCCAAATTTCTGGAATCTATTCTGAACCAGATCTTAAAGGCTCAGGAGGCTATGAGCAACTGTCGATGAATCCATACGAACGAGCAGGGGAGTGTCAGGGCTACCGAAACAGCTCCTACCACCACAAAACTGACTAATAGGTAGGAACAATCACACTCGGCTTGCCCCGAATCAGGGGAAAAGCTTACAACTGAGTTGTTTACCCGCTACCAGCGGAGGAACGAGCCTTGGTCTTGATTTGATGAAGACGGGTCAACGGGGTCTCTACCTGGTAGGTAGCCAAAGTTACGGAAGAACTGTGTAGCACGGAGTTTTCCAGATCAACGGTTTCAGATCTGTGCGAGCAGCTAGATCCAACGTGACAGCTTGGAACATTCGTCCCTTGCAGAACGAGCGGTAACCCTTGACATGGTGTTAAAAGTCCGGGAGGAAGCACCTGGTGATGAAGGATTGGACGCGATGAAGATCAAAAAACGGGAATGGTCCAAAATAACAAAAACTTGCTTGAATAAGATCCGGCACACGAACTGATTCGTGACGCAGAAGAGCATGGCCGTTCACTACTTACTCGTAGGTCTAGGACAAACACTTTGACAAAACCGACCGATCCGCATTCTCCACAGGAATCCCAATGATTCCTTCTTTCTTAACTTTGACAAGATAATCCGCGATTTGCATGTCATCGTCAACATCAGCGTCGAATAATGTCTAAACCTCAGTTTTATCCACAGGCACATTTCCTCAACCAAATAAAAATGAACATCAATCAAACCTTCTCAAATGAATAAACCATATCAATCCTCCCATCCGGATAAATCACCACTTCATCCAACAACGTGCGAAATACCTGCAATAGATCCTCATTCTCCTCTTCTAGCACTTCAAACGCTTGCCGGATATTTTCCTCCTTCTTATGGGTGTATTCTTTTTGCCCCGGAATCAATATCTCTTCCTACAGTTGGTGAATTTGCTCCTCCAGCTCGTTTCTTTTATCTTCAAACTCTTATTTCCCAATTAGTTAATCCAAATACAGATCCACCGCTTCTTTTTCTCTTCCCACTGTACTTGTTTTTGAATGGCTTTGAGCTGGTTTTCCTTTTTTCCTGTTCCACTTCGCTCATAAAGTTGAAAGCAATCGATTTTCCTTCAGGCGTTGGATGATAAATTCCCTTACATTCTCATACAATACTCGCCAATGGTTCACACAGCCATGCGTTCCGGATCGGCGGTAATTGGAACATTTCATATAGCGGTATTTCCTCCTGGATCCATCGGAACGCTTTTTGATTGTTTGTACAACGACCATATTGGACCCGCATTCACTGCACTTACAGATTCCCCGCAAATCATTCCATGAGGTAATGTTGACCTTCTCACCATTCCCTTCTCTTGGATTGGCTTTTTCCCAGACGATCGGGACATGATGATTTTCAAATGCCAGATATTTCTCCCAGGGGTTGCGGATTTGTTTCTTACGCCCGCCGATCTTGATTTTGATATATTGATTTAAGATAAAATTCCCACAATGAAATGGGGTTTTAAATCAGCGTTTACACCGAGGTCATTTGCCACTTCCTTCATTTCTTCGGTTTGATATTCCGCCGGTTCAATTCACTGGTGATCCGCTTAAAACCCCACCCGCCCTTTGTGTACCAATCGAATTTCTGACGTACGACCTGGGCTTCCTCTTCATTGATTTGCAAAAATCCGTCCACCCGAACAAACGGTATATCCAGTCGGCCTTTTTCCCCACATAAAAACCCCTGCCTTCTTTGCAAATGCGGCAGGGTCACATGCAGACTAAATCTTCCATTTGCCCAATCTTACCAACTCTATGACAGCTTGGGAGCGTCCTTTGACGTTTAACTTTTGCATGACGTAACTGATGCGTACCTTTTGCAAACTTTGGGCGGGTTCATTTTGAAACGATGTCTCAGACAATGAGTTATAAGATCCCTATTTATTGGGTTCCCACTTTTCTCTCAAAAATCATGCTGTAACAAAATCTGTTAACCAGACCCCATTGGCCGATTGGAAAAACGTATACCCATCCCAATGCATTTCTCTAGCCAGAACCTGCAGTATGATTGTGGATCCATGTCTCTTTCCAACTTGGCGGGCGGTAACGGGATCTCCAGACAGATGCACATGATGCCGACTCCCTTTAATCAATCCCCTTTTGCGAATAGATGAAGAAAGTGACTGGCCGTCCCGCAATACAGTCGATCCGGTGGCTCCATGGGCTCTAAATTCAAGTCAATGTACAGAATGCCCTTGATTCGCCCGAATTTTTTGGCCATCTTCACTGAATGAGAATCGCTGCTTTTCATTCGTTTTCACTATCCGTTCTAAAGTTTCGCGATCTAATAGAACCCCGTGTTTCTGAAGCAACCAAACCAATGAGCTTCTTTCTACTGTCAACCAAGCAATATCTCCAGGAGTCAAAGGTCGTGGCCTGAAGTAAAAGGAATATATGTGACAAATGAACAAGGTTGTCGCGCTTCTTTTACATTTGCTTCTCTCATATAGGAACGTTTTTATTAGTTAAGTCCGTATAATTGTGTAAAAATGGCAGCTGCGAAAAATAATTGAGCCATGGTGAAATTCCTCGGTTAGAATAGTAGTTGGCAAATATTTCCAAACAAGGAGGGTTTCACAATGGCTCAATACCAGATTACCGTAGATTCAGAGATTTTGCATCACCTGTTTTTGAAAGATTCAAAAGATGATGGAGTG
>NZ_JAECVX010000020.1:0-30597 GCF_016055105.1 Thermoactinomyces sp. CICC 10523 | reverse complement strand
GGAGATCTACGGCAAAACCGGCCCGGCGATGTGGGCACGGGTTCATCAGGAAACCGGCGGGAAGTTGTCCGTCGATCTGTGCGACGAAACCGGCCGGATTTGCCTGCGAATACGGGGGCTGGTTACACGGGAGGCAAAACCGGATACAGCGTCGATCGAAGCAACTGCAGAGGAGCATGCCGCAACCACAGGCAATCTGTTGCTGAAACCCGTATGGGAGGTCATCCCGCAAACAACGGAAGAAAAGTTCCCGCTGCCGGGACAAAACATCGTGCTGGCAGGGGGAACGGAGGCGGAGAGAGAAGCCGTTGCCCGACAATATCCCGGGGTACGGGTGCTGGAGATTGACGATGGGGACTCAATCGAGGTCATTTCCGGGAAAATCCGGCAACTGGGCCACGTTGACCATTTGATCTGGATCGCACCGGATGGTTCCGTCCGGTCGATGACGGAAGAAAGGTTGATTGAGGCACAAGAGCAGATGGTGATCAAGCTGTTCCGGTTGACCAAAGCATTTCTCCATCTGGGCTACGGGCAGAAAGAGCTGGGTTGGACGCTGATTACCACACAGGCGCAGCAGATTCATCCCGATGAAAAGATACAGCCCGCACAGTCTGCCCTCCATGGGTTTGCCGGGTCGCTGGCCAAGGAATATCCGCATTGGCCGATCCGCCTCATCGATCTGGAAAAGACGGAGGACATCCGCTGGGCTTTTGCCCGAATCCGCCATCTGCAAGGGGAAGTGCTCGCATGTCGCGGCGGAGAATGGTACCGCCAGCAGTTGCTTCAGATGAAAGATGTACAAAAACAGCAAGTTCCCTACAGAACCGGCGGAGTTTATGTCGTGATCGGAGGAGCCGGCGGAATCGGCGAGGTTTGGAGTGAATATCTGATCCGCAATTACCGCGCGAAGATCGTTTGGATTGGCAGACGGGAAAAGAATCGGGAGATTACGGACAAGATCGACCGTCTTTCTGCATATGGACCGGCTCCCCTATACATTTCCGCCGACGCCACCGACAGGCGGGCCCTGGAACGGGCTCATCGCGAAATCAGGGAAAAGGTCGGACCGGTTCGCGGTGTGGTCCATTCAGCCATTGTGTTGCTCGATCAATCCATTGAGCACATGGATGAAGTACGGTTCAGGGCTTCCTTGGAGGCCAAGGTGAATGTGAGTGTGAGGCTGGCTCAGGTGTTCGCATCGGAACCGCTGGATTTTGTCCTTTTCTTCTCTTCGGTTCAATCCTTTGCCAAGGCGGCCGGGCAGAGCAATTATGCAGCCGGAAGCACTTTCGAGGATGCGTTTGCCCTGGCGCTGGCCCGGGAATGGACTTGTCCGGTAAAAGTGATGAACTGGGGGTACTGGGGCAGCGTCGGAGTGGTTGCTGCCAAAGAATATCACCGGCGAATGGCGGAAGCAGGGATCGGGTCGGTCGAAGCGCCGGAGGCGATGGAAGCATTGGAGATTCTGTTATCCAACCCCGTCTCGCAGCTCGCTTTCATCAACACGATTCGCCCTTTGACTGAGCAAGAAATGAATCCGTCCCAAAAAATATCCGTCTATCCTGCCACCATCCGCTCTTATCTCGACCTTCTGGTCAAGGAGCGCCCACGAGAGGATCAGCGAATGGATCAGGTGATGGCGGCAATCGCAAACAAAATGGAACAACTGACTTCGTTGCTGATCAAGCTGCTCTGGAGCCAGCTGCAATCGACAGGCTTGTTCCGGGAACAGAGCGGAAACCTGACCCGCCTCAGCGAATCGCTTCACAAAGGGTATGGCCGGTGGCTGGCAGAAACCGCAGCGATCCTGGAGCAGCATCATTATCTGAAGCGGGATGGACAAAATTACACGTTGCTTGAGACGGCACCGGTTGATGCAGAGGCAGTCTGGCGGGAGTGGGATGCCCGGAGACAGGAATGGATCGAGGATGAGAATATCCGTCCACATTTGAGTTTGGCCGAGGCGGTTCTGCGGGAGCTGCCGGCGATTCTCACCGGGAAAAAAGCAGCGACGGAGATCCTGTTTCCCGATTCTTCCATGGAACGGGTGGAAGGCATCTATAAGCAAAATGCCGTGGCCGATTATTACAATGAGAAGCTCGCCGCAATGGTGGCCGCCTATCTTGAGCAGAGGAAACTTCGGGAACCCGGAGTCCCTGTCAGAATTCTGGAAATTGGAGCAGGGACGGGAGGCGCCAGCTCGGCAGTGCTGAAGAAACTCAAGCCTTTCCGGGAGCAGATTAAGGAATACTGCTACACGGATATTTCCCGGGCGTTTTTATTGTTTGCCGAAAAAGAATTCGGCTCCCAGAACCCCAATCTTACCTGTAAATTGTTCGATGTCACCGAACCGGTTGCCGGACAGGGAATAGAGGCCGGCGGATACGATATCGTCATTGCGAGCAATGTTCTCCACGCCACCCGGGATTTGCGCGAAACTTTGCGGAATGCCAAGGCTGCGTTGAAACGGAACGGCCTCCTTCTGTTAAATGAAACCACCAGCAAAACCTTGCTGAATCACCTGACTTTCGGGTTGCTGGAAGGTTGGTGGCTGTTTGAGGATGAAGCGTTGCGAATCCCGGGGTCTCCCTTGTTAACGGCGGAACAGTGGCAGACCGTCTTGAGATATGAAGGATTTCGCCCGGCCTTGGTTCCGGTTTTCCCAAACGGCCCGCAGCATCTCATCCTTGCAGAAAGCAACGGAGTTGTCCGGCAGCGGGTACGGGAAAATCACCAGTCTTTGCTTCCGGAGACGGAGATAAGTGAAATCATGCCTGCCCCGGTTGCATCGGAAAATGCTGAAACAGATGAGGATGCCGTTCGCTCCGGAATAACGGTTTATTTGAAGAAGATCGTCGGTGGGATTCTGAAGCTTCCGATTGAGCAGATCGACAGCGCCGAACCCTTGGAGCGGTACGGGTTCGACTCCATTTTGGCCACACAGATGACCAATGCCTTGCGCAACGTTTTTGAGCAGATTTCCGGCACATTGTTGTTTGAGTGCCAAACTCTCGACGAAGTGGCCGACTTTTTGCTGAAAACGCAGCCGGAGACAGTGAAAACGCTCGTAGCCGGAAGCGGAGGAGAGAAAAGGGATGGCGCCGCACATGCTCAGGTGAATGCTGCCGGGCGCACCCCCGATCAGACGGATGTAAAAAGAACGCGGCGTTTACGGTTCCCGAGGCGGAAATCGGACCGGAACAGCCGGATGCTGATCGATGTGGCCATTATCGGGGTGGCCGGCCGTTTTCCCAAAGCGAACGATCTGCACGAATACTGGGAACTTCTAAAATCGGGACAAAGCGGCATAACCGAAATTCCGAAGAAACGCTGGGATTGGCGGGAGTATTACGATGCGGAACCGGGGAAACCCGGCCATATCTACAGCAAATGGGGTGGTTTTCTCGACGGGATTGACCAATTCGACCCCTATTTCTTCCGCATTTCCCCGGCAGAGGCCAAGCGGATGGACCCGCAGGAAAGGCTGTTCCTGGAAATTGCCTATCAAAGCATTGCCGATGCAGGCTATACTCCGGAAAATCTCAGTCACAGCCGCAGGGTAGGGGTATTCGTCGGAGTCATGAACGGGCATTATCCACCGGGAGCGAGTTACTGGTCGATCGCCAACCGGGTTTCCTATGCTCTGAATTTTCAGGGGCCCAGCCTGGCCGTGGACAGTGCCTGTTCTTCATCCCTGACGGCGATTCACCTCGCTTTGGAGAGCATTTACAGCGGGGTGAGCGAGTGCGCGATCGCCGGCGGAGTCAATCTGATCGTCCATCCGGATCATTATAGGAAATTGTCGGCGATGATGATGCTCTCTCCCGGGGACAAGTGCCGGCCTTTCGGCAAACAGGCGGACGGGATTGTCGACGGGGAGGGAGTCGGAGCGGTTGTTTTGAAGCCTTTGTCCCAAGCCGAGGCGGATGGGGATCATATTTATGGAGTGATCAAAGGGAGTATGCTTAACGCCGGCGGGAAAACCAACGGCTATACGGTGCCCAATCCCCGGCAACAGGAACAGGTGATTGCGGAAGCGTTGCAGAGGGCCGGGATTGATGCCCGCACGATCAGTTATATTGAGGCACACGGGACGGGAACGGCCCTGGGGGATCCGATTGAAATCAAGGGTCTGACTGCGGCGTTTGAACGGCATACGTCGGATCGCCAGTTCTGCGCCATCGGCTCGGTGAAATCCAATATTGGACACACGGAGAGTGCGGCCGGGATTGCTGGTTTGATCAAAGTGTTGCTCCAGCTGAAACATCGTCAATTGCTTCCTTCCCTGCATGCCGGGGAACCGAATGTCAATATTGATTTCCGGAATACGCCGTTTGTGGTGCAGCAGGAGCTTGGCGAATGGAGACGGCCTGCAATTGAAAGGGACGGAAAGATTCGCGAATACCCGAGACGGGCCGGAATCTCCTCTTTTGGTGCGGGCGGGGCCAACGCCCATTTGGTGGTGGAGGAATATATCCCCAAAAAGCAAAAACGCTCCGGATCGCCCATCACCGATAACCGTCCGGCCCTGATCGTGCTGTCAGCCAAAAGGGAAGAAGCACTGAGGCAACAGGCAAACCGTTTATTGGCTGCGATTGAGAGAGAGCAGTTCACGTCGGGGGAGCTGGCGTGTATCGCCTATACGTTGCAGACCGGGCGGGAAGCGATGGCTGAGCGGCTTGCCTTTACGGCGGCTTCGATCGCCGAACTGAAACATCAATTGCGGACTTTTCTCGGCCGCGCGGATCAGCCGGGAGACGGTTTGCTGCGGGGGCGCGTGAAAGCACGCAGCGAAGGCCCGGCTGTTTCTGCCGAAAGAATCAGGCAATGGATCCGTGCAGGGAAATTCAGGCCATTGCTGGAGGCTTGGGTCAACGGGGCGGACGTGGATTGGAATCAACTCTACGGGACAGACAAACCGTCCCGCATCCCTTTGCCCGCTGATCCGTTTGTCCGGGAAAGTTTCTGGATAACGGAGCATAAGCCCGGTGTACCCGCGCAGGTTCAGGTGCCGTCTGCGCACCTTCATCCACTGCTGCATCAAAATGTATCGGATCTTGACGGTTTGAAGTTCGCGACGAATTTTGACGGCCGGGAATTTTTCCTCCGGGATCATGTTGTCCGGGGCAAGCGGGTGCTTCCGGGGATGGTGTCTCTGGAAATGGCCCTGGCGGCAGCAATGGCGGTGTCAAGCCGTACGGAATCAGGTGAACGGGCAACGGCGCTTCGCCTGAAAAATGTGAGTTGGAATCGTCCGTTGGTGCTGGATGCGCCGACTGTCCGGGTGCACATCGGGCTTTTCCCGGGAAATAACGGGGAGATCACCTATGAAATTTATAAGCAGCCGGAAAACGGAGATGCCGATCCAACCGTGTATTGCCAAGGAAGGATCGTTCCGGCAAAAGGCGGGGATCAAACGCCGCAACTGGATCTGCCGGCCTTGCGGGCTCTGTGCGGGAAACGAATGCTGACACCGGCTGCGTGCTATGCCGCTTTTCAGTCCCTGGGCATTGTTTATGGACCGGGTTATCAGGGATTGGAAGAGATTTATGCAGGGCAGGGGCAAGTGCTGGCGAAAATCAGCCTCCCCGATAGTGTGGCCGATACGGCGGATCAATACCATTTGCATCCGAGTTTGCTCGATGCTGCTGTCCAGTCTTCCCTGGGACTGGTCTCTGCCGAAGACCGCACCGTCTTGTTCCTGCCATTTGCTTTGGATGAACTGGAGATATACGGAAACTGCACTCCGCGAATGTGGGCTCTGGTCCGCCGCAGACCAAAGGAAACAGCAAACGCGAACCTGCAAAAACTGGATATCGATTTTTGCGACGAGCAGGGCTCGCTGCGTCTGCGGATGAAAGGTCTGACCATGAAAGCCGTGCAAAGTACAGAGCGCTTTCAAGGCGCAGATTCCGGGCAAAGCCCCTTGCTGCTTTCCCCTTATTGGAAGGCGGAAAAAGCAGTGGGTCGCCCCGACCTGTCCTCCGCCCATGAGCAGCGACACGTGATCGTGTGCGGGGCCGATGAGAAGCTGGCGCAGGAAATGGAACATCGTCTGCCGGGGGTGCATTTCCATTATCCAACTATACGGGAGGACGGCATTGACGGGAAGTTTGCCGATGTTGCCCTTGAAGTGTTTGCTGTCATTCAGTGCATTCTGAAAGCGAAACCGACCGGGACGGTATCGGTGCAGGTTCTGCTCCTCAACCGGAAGGAATATCCGTTTGCCGGGGCGATTTGCGCCATGTTGCAAACGGCCCGTCTGGAAAACCCCCGTGTGACCGGACAATGCCTGGAACTGGAAGGAAACGGGGGGATTGATAACATTCTTGGCATCCTGGAGGAAAATCGCCTCGAGAATCGGGTTTTGCGAGTTGCCTATCAGGATGGAGAGCGATGTGTTCCTGACTGGAGGGAAGTTCCATACGCCCGTGAGCCGGCAGCCGTTCCCTGGAAGGAAGGCGGGGTTTACTTCATCACCGGGGGAGCAGGAGGCCTTGCTTCCATTTTTGCCCGGGAAATCGCCCGGCACATCAACAGAGGGACACTGATCCTGGCAGGGCGTTCACAGCCGGATGCGGCACGCCATGCAGCCTTCAGGGAGTTGGAGAAAGACGGATTCCGGGTTGTCTACAGGCAGCTTGATGTAACTGACCGGGATAAAGTTGTTCGCTGTCTGGAAGACATCAGGGAAGAGTACGGAGGCCTTGACGGAATCATTCATGCCGCCGGTGTAACCAGTGATCAATTCATCATTCAAAAAACCCCGTCGCAATTTGCCCGGGTGCTTGCCCCCAAGGTGACGGGACTGGTGAATCTGGATGAAGCCAGCCGGGAAGATGATCTCGATTTCTTTGTGATTTTTTCTTCCCTCGCCGGAGTTACAGGGAACATCGGGCAGGCGGATTACGCTGCGGCCAATGCCTTTGCCGATCAATATGCACAGTACCGCCATCATTTGGTCGCCCTCGATCAGCGCAGGGGAAGGACACTTTCCATCAACTGGCCCCTGTGGGAGGACGGCGGGATGCGGATCGAATCAGAGCAGGAAGCCCGCTGGATGCAGGATATCGGCATGTCGGCCCTGAAGTCGGAAGCGGGCATAAAGGCGTTCTATCAAGCGCTTGCTTCCGGCCATCCGCAGGTGCTGGTTCTTCACGGGAATCAAAATAAACTGAAACGTTTTATCGGAGCAGGTAAACAGCAGGCGGATGAGGCAGAAAGACGGGAAAGCCCGCCTGTCAGTTATGAATTCTGCCTGAGCCTGACCGAAAAAATCGCACGGAATGAGTTGTCGGAAGAGCAATTTATGCAACTGCTCCAATCACAACGCAGTCAGATTGAAACTTGGGGTAAGAGGTGAGGCTGAAATGGATCACCCGGTGAAATCGCTGTACCGGCAGATCAAAAATGGGGAGATCAGTCAGGAAGAGGCAGCCAAACAGATCCGGCAGTTTTTGATGCAAATTCCGGCGATGACCAACACATCCTTGGTCGATCAGCTTAAAGGGGATTTACGGGAGAAGGTTGCCGATCTCTTAAACGTTCCGGCGGAACATGTCAGTACCGGCACGGAGTTGGCGGAGTTCGGGCTGGACCCGGTTTTGCTGGCTGATTTGGCCGATTGGCTCAATCAACGTTATCAACTGGAACTCACCCCGGGGCTGATTCTGGAGCAACGAAATCTGCACGGCTTGGCGGTATACATCCTTGCAGAGCACCGTGATGCGACGTCTCCCGTGGAAAAACGTTCAGTCGTGCCCGTCGAAGAGAGCAAACTTCGCATCATGGCGGCCAATTATCTAAAACATCAATTGTCCTCCGTTCTTCAGGCTCCCGCCGACCGGTTGGATCTTGATGCACCGTTGGAGGATTACGGAATGGATTCGGTCATGGTGATGAAGCTGACGGCACAATTGGAAAAAAACTTCGGGCCCTTGTCCAAAACGCTGTTTTATGAGTACCAAACGATCGGGGAGCTGACCGGCTACTTTATCAAGTGCCACCGGGAGGCGTTGGTTAACCTGCTCGGATTGAAAGAGGAAGCGGTTAAAGAGGAAGCGGCTGCAAAGGCGGATCATGCGCAGCCGCCTCTGCCTTTTAAAAAAGCGGAAAAGCGCGGCAGGCAAAAGAAGAATGAAGCGAAGACGGCACAGCGGGACGGAATTGCCATCATTGGCCTTGCCGGGCGTTACCCCGGAGCGAAAAATATCCGGGAATTTTGGAAAAATCTTCAGGAAGGAAAAGACTGTATCACCGAAATCAGCCCGGATCGCTGGGATCACCGCTTATATTTTGATCCGGACAAGCATAAACCGGGGAAAACCTACAGCAAATGGGGAGGATTTATCGACGGCGTCGACCGGTTTGATCCTCTCTTTTTCAATATTTCCCCACGGGAAGCGGAAGTCTTGGACCCGCAGGAACGTTTGTTTTTGGAGTGCGTCTATGAAACGATCGAGGATGCCGGATACACCCGGGAATCGCTCCGCTCGGATCAGGAGGGCAGCTATGGGGGCAAGGTGGGCGTTTTTGTCGGGGTGATGTATGAAGAGTACTCCCTGTACGGCGCGCAGGAACAATTAAAGGGCAACCCGGTTGCTCTCGGCAGTAATATCTCGTCGATCGCCAACCGCGTTTCGTATTTTTTTAATTTTACCGGGCCGAGCATGGCGATCAATACCATGTGTTCGTCTTCGTTGACGGCCCTGCATCTCGCCTGTCAGAGCCTCATGCGGGGAGAGTGCGAACTTGCGGTTGCAGGCGGGGTCAATTTGTCGATCCATCCCAACAAATATTTGCTGCTCGGGCAGGGGAAATTCGCATCGAGCAAGGGACGGTGTGAAAGCTTTGGTGCAGGGGGCGACGGTTATGTTCCCGGTGAAGGAGTGGGAGCCGTCCTGTTAAAGCCGTTGTCCCGAGCCATTGCCGACCGGGACAACATTTATGGCGTGATCAAAGGGACAGCCATCAATCATGGCGGCAAGACCAACGGTTATACGGTTCCCAATCCGAATGCACAGGCGGAAGTGATCAGCCGGGCCTTGCAGGAAGCGGGCATTCACCCGCGGACGGTCAGCTGCCTGGAAGCGCACGGAACGGGAACCGCACTGGGAGACCCGATTGAAATTACCGGGTTGACGAAAGCATTCGGAGCGTTGACGGAAGATCAGCAATTTTGCTCGATTGGCTCTGTGAAGTCTAACATCGGTCATTGTGAAAGCGCCGCAGGGATTGCCGGGTTGACCAAAGTGCTCCTGCAGATGAAATATGGTCAGCTCGTGCCTTCCTTGCATTCGGACGTGTTAAATCCGCATATCGATTTCAGCCGGACGCCTTTTGTTGTCCAAAGAAGCCTGCAGGAGTGGAAAAGGCCGGTGCTCAATCTGGACGGCGAGGAAAAGGAATACCCGAGAAGGGCCGGCATTTCCGCTTTTGGCGCCGGCGGTTCCAACGCCCATATCGTGGTTGAGGAATACATCCGGGAGGAACGGACGGAGCACAACCATGCAACTGGGCCCGTTCATCCGGCGCTCATCGTGCTGTCGGCCAAAGATGATGAAGCGTTGCGCCGGCGTGTGCGGCAGTTATTGGATGCGATGGAAGAGCAGCCGTTCGCAGACAGCGATCTGGCCGACCTGGCCTATACCCTGCAAGTGGGGCGGGAAGCGATGGAAGAGCGGCTGGCGTTCACAGCTGCAACAGTCAGAGAAATGAAGGAGAAACTGAAGCGTTTTCTGGATGGCCGGGTGGAATCAGGCGGAGTGTTCCGGGGCGGGGCCAATTCCGGAAAAGAGCTTTTGTCTGCTTTGGCCGCAGATGAAGAGTTGGAAACCATCATCGAAATGTGGTTGCAAAAGGGGAAATATGATCAGCTCCTGCAATGGTGGGTAAAAGGGCTCAATCTGGACTGGAACCTTCTCTACCCGGGAGACAGGCCGTACCGGATCAGCTTGCCCGCTTATCCGTTTGCCGGACAAATATGCTGGTTGCCCGAAACGATCAGGGGAGACGAAGTTAAAACCCGTTTAAACGCAACACCGGAAAGGGAAGAGCCCGGGATACAATGCCTTTACTTGCCGGTCTGGGAAGAACAGGCCGCTCCGGAAAGGGCTGAAGCTCACCGGCATGACACGGTCGTGATTGTCTATCAGGAATCTTCGGCGGCATTTAAACAAACGATCGTCGATCATTATCGGCGGAACGCCTCCGCTGGCCGGATCGTACAAATCCTTCTCGACCGCGAAAGCAAAAAGAGATCCGACGATCATTGGCAATGCGCCTTCGACGACCCGCAAGCGCTGGAGGCCTGCCTGAACGAAGCCGGAGCGATCGATTGTCTCTATTTCATTGCCGAATTTCGCAATGCTGATGAACAGATCGATTTTCATGATCTAGCGCAAAGCCAGCAGCGCAATGAGCTGCCATTGCTGCGGATCGTCAAGCTGTTGCAGGCAAGGCAGGACGACACTCCGGTCGATTGTTATTTCCTGACCCAGGATAATTACACCATCGGAGGGAAACCGGCGCATCCGTACGGCGGAGGAGTGACCGGACTCGCTTATGCCGTAGCCCAGGGCGACCACCGCATGCGGGTGCGAAATATCGACCTGTCCGCAGAAGACATGGGAGATGCAGAAAAGCAAAACCAGGTTTTGCGCATGATCCTGGAGGAACCGCCTTCCCACCGCGGCGAAGTGATCAAAATGCAGCGCGGGCGACGTTACCGGCAGGCGTTTCTTGAAATGGACAGCGCCAGCCGGATGAAAACGGAGGGATTGAGAAACGGGGGTGTTTACGTCATTGCCGGAGGAAGCGGCACCGTCGGCAGAGCCATTACCCGCTATCTCATTGTGGAATATCGCGCCAGGGTCATCTGGATCGGACGCACACCGGAAGATTCCGATGCGATCAAAGAAAAACTGGCCGAATTCGCGGGATTGGGATCTGTGCCTGCCTATATCCGGGCGGATGTCACTGACCCACGGCAGATGAGGCAGGCGGTCAAACGGATCAAGGAACAGCATTCCGTTATTAACGGGGCCATCTTCTCAGGGGTGGTCTTTTCCTTTGAAAATTCGCTTCGTCAGACGACGGAAAACGAATTTCTGGAGATCCTCAATGTCAAAACGATTGGCGGCATCCTTTTTTATACCGCTTTTCAGGATGAACCGCTGGACTTTATGCTCTATTTTTCTTCCGGTCAGGCTTACTCGTTCTCCGGAGCCGCCCGGTTTTCAGCATACGCCACAGGGATCGCGTTTTCCGATGCCTTTGTGCGCAGCCTGAGGAATAAGGCACCGTTTCCTGTCGGGACCATCAACTGGGGATTCTGGCAAGACTCGGTGCAGGGGACATTTTTGGACGGCAAAACAAGAGCTTTGCAAGACGATGAAGGATTTGCCTGTTTTGCCCGTGTCGCCGGTCTGTTGCGGGAGGGATTGTTAAACCAGAGTCTCTGCCTCAAACCGTCGCCCTCCCTGAAGGGATTGATGAATCTGAAGAAGGAGAAGGCTGTTGTGAATGCTCCTGTCACCAGGCCGTTGCCCGGATCTCTTTACGGCAGGCTGGAGAGCGGGAAGCATGCAGAAGATCCTTTGATTGACGGCGCTCTCGCCAAACAGATGGAAGAATGGGTGGCCAAGCTGCTCTTCGTTCAGTTGTCAACGTTGGGTCTGCCGCCGAAAGGAATGCCGGTGACAGCCGCCGATTTGCTGCAAAAGGGGAAAATTGCCGGCAAGTATGAGCGGTGGCTGGCGGAGTGCCTGCGGATTTTGGAAACATACGGATATCTTTGCAGCGAAGCGGGGCAGATGATCGTTCTTGCCGATCATGATGCCGGGAAGCGGGAACAGGTCTGGAAAGAATGGGAACCGTTCATGGCGTCCTGTTCCGGCAATCTGGACTGGCGGGCGCAGACGCTGCTCCTTGACGCTTGTCTGAGGAAGCTTCCGGACATTTTGACCGGGCGGACTCCGGCCACGGAAGTGCTCTTTGCCAATGCCTCGATGGAAAGCGTGGAGGGCATTTACAAAAACAATACGGTTGCCGATTATTTCAACCACGTACTGGCCGATGTCGTCGCGGACTATATCCGGCAGAGACTTTCGCAAAATCCGCTGGACCGGATTCGGATTCTCGAAGCCGGAGCGGGAACGGGGGGAACCAGTGCCGTCGTATTGGACCGGATCAAGGAGTGGGCTGACCGACTCGAGTATTGCTATACCGATATTTCCAAATCGTTTTTGCTGTTTGCCCAGGAAAAATACGGACCGGATTACCCTTGTTTAACCTTTAAAACCTGGAACATCGAGCAACCGGTCTCTGCAGCGGGGATTGAATCGGGAGCTTATGACATCCTCATCGCCAGCAACGTCCTTCATGCAACCCGGGATATCAGGCAGACAATCCGCAGGATCAAGGCAGCTCTTAAATCAAATGGTCTGCTCCTTCTCAACGAAATGACCCGCAAGCATCTTTTTGCCACTGTCACCTTTGGTCTTTTGGACGGATGGTGGCTGTTTGAAGATGAGCATTTGCGCATTCCGGGCTCACCATTGATCGGCCGGGAAGAGTGGCAAACCGTACTGGAGGAAGAAGGATTCAGGCAAATCGGGTTTCCGGCGCGGCAAGGGGCACAAAACGGACAGCAGATTATCGTGGCCGAGAGCGACGGATGGGTCAGGCTCCCGATGGACGACGCAGAACCGGAAGCGGAGGAAGTTTTGACCGAAGAAACAGCGTCAGCGGCATTGCCGGAAGCCGGGCAGGTGGTGGAGGAGAAACGGCCCGGGGAGCGGCTGGATGTTTATGTCAGGAAGTTGATTATCCGGCAATTGTCCGGTGTTTTAAAAGTTCCGCAGGAGCAGATTTCGGCAAGCAGGCCCTTTTCCGAATACGGGGTGGATTCCATTCTCGGCGTTTCATTCGTGAATCAGTTAAATGCCGCACTCGGGATCAACCTGAACAGCGCCATCCTGTTTGACTATACTACCGTCGACCGGTTGAGCGAGCATATCACGCAGATGTACAGAAATCATCTCGAACAGCAGATCAGGGCCGAATCGGGTGCAGAACGGAGGCGGGAAAAGACGGCCGCCTCTTTGGCAGTGAACCGGGAGAAACGGGGGCAACAGCTGAAAGCAGCGAAAGTTTCGGAGTATGCAGACGGAAGCAGCATCGGTTCCGGGGCAATTGCGGTGATTGGCATGGCGGGGCAATTCCCGGATGCGCCGGATTTGGATGCATTCTGGAATAATCTCGCCAACGGTCATGACGCCGTTCGTGAACTTCCCGCCGCCTATCTGGATCAACGCCGCTACTATGACCGGGACAAACAGCCGGGCAAGACTTATTGCAAGTGGGGCGGCGTTTTGGCGGAGAAAAATGCCTTTGATCCGCTCTTTTTCAATATTTCCCCGCGTGAAGCTGCTTCGATGAGCCCGCATCAGCGGCTGATCTTACAGGAGAGCTGGAAAGCGTTGGAGGATGCCGGCTACAATCCGAAAAAACTGGCAGGAATGCCGGTCGGCGTGTTTATCGGAGCGGAACCGGCCAACTATTATCATGAGTCCTTTACGGGTTCATCGGATGCGATCGTCGCTTCCCGCCTGTCCTATTATTTAAATCTGACCGGGCCGGCTCTTGTGGTCAATACCGGATGCTCTTCATCGGCGGCAGCGATCCATCTGGCTTGCGAAAGCTTGCGCAGGGGAGAATCATCGATGGCGGTGGTTGGCGGCGTTTACGCGAAGCTGGACGAAACCTCCCTCATCGCCTTGTCGGGAATCGAAATGATTTCTCCCACCGGCAAGTGCTTCACCTTTGACGAACGTGCAGACGGAACCGTCTTGTCCGAAGGTGTCGGAATCGTGGTTTTGAAACCGCTCCATCAGGCCGAAGCGGACGGTGATCCGATTTATGGCGTGATCGTCGGATCGGGGATGAACCAGGACGGTGCCAGCAACGGAATTACCGCTCCCAATGGGCTGGCTCAGGAGCAATTGGTGACGGAAGTATATCAAAAGTACGCCATTGATCCGGAGGATATTTCTTATGTCGAAGCGCATGGGACGGGAACCAAACTGGGGGATCCGGTTGAGGTGAATGCGCTGATTCGCGCTTTCCGGCGATTTACGTCCAAGGGGGAATTTTGCGCGATCGGCAGTACCAAGTCGAATATCGGGCATACGGGTGCTGCTGCCGGGGTGATCGGCCTGATCCGGGTTTTGCTGTCGATGAAGCATCGGCAAATTCCGGCCCTGATCAATTTCCAAAAATTAAACCCGCTGATTGCCTTGAAAGAGTCGCCCTTTTATGTGAATACCGAAACGGTGAAATGGATGTCGCCCGCGGGCCGTCCCTTGATGGCGGCAGTCAATTCCTTCGGGCACAGCGGGACAAATGTGCATTTGGTCGTGCAGGAATACCGGCCTGAGCGGACGCCGGCAGATGACGCAGCCAGTCCGGTACTGATTCCGTTATCGGCACGGAAAGAGGACCGTTTGCATGCGTATGCCGAAAAGCTGCTTGACTTTTTAAACCGGCAGGATACCGGCGGCGCTGCACAGCCTTTTTCCCTGGCATCGCTGGCCTGTACGCTGCAAACCGGGCGGGAAGCGATGAAGGAACGAGTGGTGTTCCTGGTTGATGATCCCGCCGATTTGCGCGCGGCATTGGCGGATTTCTTGGCCGGAAAATCCCGGAACGGCGTCTGGCGCGGACAATACAGGAAAGGAGCAGACGCAGCCGGCTTGTTCGACGGGGACGATGAAGATCTTCAGGAGACGATCCGCAAATGGGCAGCAAAAGGAAAACTGGCGAAAATCGCTGAATTATGGGCACAGGGAGTCGATGTGAACTGGGAGTGGCTTTACGGGGAGAATAAACCTTTGCGCATCCATGCGCCTTCTTACCCGTTTGCCAGAGAATATTACGGGATCGCGGAAAAGAGGGGCGAGGCAAAACGGACAACATCGGCAACGGAGCACTCTGTTTCCCTTCACCCGCTCCTGCATGAGAATACATCCGGACTCCAGGGGATTCAATTTACTTCCACCTTTACGGGGCGGGAGTTTTTCCTTGAGGATCATCAGGTGAAAGGGAAGCGGATGTTGCCGGGTGTGGCTTATCTGGAGATGGCACGGGAAGCGGTGAAGTGGGCAGCCCGGGGAGAATGCGGCGACGAGATGGGCATTCACCTGAAAAATATCGTGTGGTCGCGGCCGGTCGTGGTTGAGGAAGAGCCGGAAAAAGTGCAAATCACGCTTTTCCCGGAAGAAGACGAAACCATCACGTACGAGATTCACGGAGACTCCGGGAAAGAAGCATATCACCGGGGAAGTGCCGTTCTGAAGATGATTGAGGTGGTGCCGACCCTGGATTTGCCGGCGCTTAAACGCGAATGTGAGGAAAGCGTTTTGAGCGGCGGGGATTGCTATGAAGCGTTTCGGGCGATCGGTCTGGAGTACGGCCCCGGCCACCAGGGAATCAGCGAAATATACCGCGGACAGGATCGGGTGTTGGCGAAGCTGGCGCTGCCGGACGAAGCACGTGAGACGCTGGAGTCCTTCGTCTTGCATCCCGGCCTGATGGATTCGGCCGTTCAGGCAGCCCTGGGATTGATGGCGAAGAAAGGGGAGATTCAGCCGGTCATCCCCTTTGCCCTTGAGGAACTCGTGGTTTATCGGAAATGCACAAGCGAGATGTGGTCATATATCCGACATAGCGAGGGAAGCAAAGCGGAAGATCGGCTTCTGAAGCTGGATATCGACCTCTGTGATGAGCAGGGGACGGTCTGCGCCCGGATGAGGGGGTTATCCCTGAGGGTATTGGAAGGAGAACCGTGGGGAACGAAAGAGTCCGCTTCTGCGGAGTCGCTTCTTTTGCGGCCTGTGTGGCAGGAACAGCCGGTTGAGGGAGAGGCGGGAGCGTCTGTTTCGGCGAATCGCCTGGTACTGTTTTGCGGCTTCGCGGATACGGAGATGATTTCGGAACAAATGAAAGGGGCGGACTTCAGGATTCTGCAGTCAGGAGAAACGCGGATCGAACATCAATTCCGCGATTATGCCGGGCAGCTTTTGCAAATCTTGCAATCTCTCTTTCATGAACGGGCAAGGCAGAAAGTCATGTTGCAACTGGTTGTTCCGGCGGAAGAGTCCGCGCAGACGCTCTCGGGATTGGCCGGCATGCTGAAAAGCGCCCGGTTGGAGAATCCGCATTTCTGCGGGCAGTTGATCGAAGTCGATTCACTGCAAGGCATCGCCGGAATTTTGGAAGAGAATAGCCGCCGGCCTGATGATCTTCATCTCCGCCACGAAGCGGGCAAACGCCTGGTTGCCGGATGGAGCCCGATTGAAGCGGACGGGGAGAACGCGCAGATGCCGTGGAGAGAGGGAGGCGTCTATCTCATCACCGGAGGGGGAGGCGGCCTGGGACTCCTTTTTGCCGGGGAAATCGCGCGCCAGCTGAATAATGCCGTTATCATCCTCGCCGGCCGTTCCCCGTTGACCGGAGAGATGGAGGCAAAGCTTGATGAGATCAGATCGCCGGGCATTCGCGTCGCCTATCAGCGTGCGGATGTGACGGATCGGGAAGCCGTTAACCGCTTGGTCAACGCGATCCGGAACGAGCATGGAACGCTCCACGGGATTATTCACAGCGCCGGTGTGCTTCGGGACAGCCGGATTCGCCACAAAACGGAGGAAGAGCTGAATGAGGTAATGGCTCCGAAAACGCTGGGGCTGGTGAACCTGGATCTGGCGACGAAAGACATCCCCCTTGATTTCTTCATCTGCTTCTCGTCCGGCTCGGCGGTGTGGGGAAGTGCCGGGCAGGCCGATTACGCCGCCGCCAATGGCTTTATGGACAGCTATGCAAAGTGGCGGGCCAGCCTCGTTACCCGGAAGGAACGCCACGGCCGGACGCTGTCCATCAACTGGCCTTATTGGCAGGGCGGGGGAATGAGAATCGGAGCGGCAACGAAGCTGATGATGCAGCAGGCGGGAATGATGCCGATGACGAATGAAAGCGGAATCCGGGCATTTTATCAGTGTTGGTCTTCCGGCAGCGGGCGGGTGATGGTGATGGCAGGTGATACAATGCGGATCAGACAAAGGATGTTATCGCCGGAAGCAGGGCCGGATGCAGCCAGACAGAAGGAGCTTCCCAAGTCCGCTGAACGGCCCGGGGAAGAGCGGCCGGGCGATCTGCGGGAACGCGTCCAATTCGCCCTGCTTCAGGTTGTCTCCCGATTGATACATGTCAGGATGGAGGAGCTTGACGCGGATACCGGGCTGGATGAGTACGGATTTGACTCCATCACGTTCTCCGAGCTGGCAAATGAGCTGAACCGGCGCTATAAACTGGAATTGATGCCCACCCTGTTTTTTGAACATACAACGTTGAATGAGTTGGCCGGGTATTTATGCGAGGAATATGGTGATATTCTCGCGCCCCGGTTTGCTTCGGCCGGCAAGAATGAAGCAACGGAAACGGGCAAACCGGTCGGTTCGGAAGAAATCACGGAGAAGAAACCGAGCTTGCCCCTGCAAAAGGAGAAAGTCCGGAGGCAGCAAAAGAGCGAATCGAAGGATGCATCCCGGTGGGAACTGTATGACGAGGGAATCGCCATCGTCGGAATGAGCGGAGTCTTTCCGGGAGCGCGGGATTTGGATGAGTTCTGGAACAACCTGGTGAACGGCAGGGACTGCATCACGGAAATTCCCAAAGAACGCTGGGATTGGCGTGAATATTACGGAGACCCGGCCAAGGAAGCCGATAAAACCAATATCAAATGGGGCGGTTTTATAGAGGGGGTCGATGAATTTGACCCGCTTTTCTTCGGGATCTCCCCGCGCCAGGCCGAGTTGATGGACCCTCAGCAACGCCTGCTCATGACCTGCTGCTGGAAGGCGATTGAAGATGCTGGTTATTCGGCACAGAGCCTTTCCGGAACGAAGACCGGCATCTTCGTCGGAATGGGGCACAGCGGTTACGCCGGGGTGATCAAACAGGCCGGTGCTGCGTTGGAAGGCTATTCGGCAACGGGAATGGCCACGGCGATGGGACCGAACCGGATGAGTTATTTCCTCAACGTTCACGGCCCGAGTGAACCCGTCGATACTGCCTGTTCCAGCTCTCTGGTGGCGATTGACCGTGCCGTTAACGCCATTAAAAACGGTGACTGTGATGCGGCGATTGCCGGCGGCGTAAACACCATTCTGACTCCGGATCTTTATATCAGCTTCAGCAAGGCGAACATGCTGTCTGCCGACGGACGCTGCAAAACGTTCTCCGACAAGGCCGACGGATATGTGCGCGGAGAGGGCGTCGGCATGATTTTTCTCAAAAGGCTGAAGGATGCCGAGAAAGCGGGAGATCACATCTACGGCGTCATTCGCGCTACGGCTGTGAACCACGGGGGACGGGCCAACTCATTGACCGCCCCCAATCCCAAGGCACAGGCGGAACTGCTGGTCACCGCCTACCGGAAGGCCGGGATCGATCCCCGAACGGTGACATACATTGAAGCGCACGGAACGGGAACGGAACTTGGCGACCCCATCGAGATCAACGGTTTGAAGGCTGCCTTTGCCGAATTGTATGCCGACTGGGGCGCGGAACAGCCAAACCGGCCCCATTGCGGCCTCGGTTCGGTCAAGTCAAATATCGGACATCTGGAACTGGCAGCGGGGATCGCCGGAGTGATCAAACTGCTGTTGCAGCTGAAACACAAAATGCTGGTCAAGAGCCTTCACACCGATGTGATAAATCCCTATATCCGGTTGCAAAACAGCCCGTTTTACATCGTGCGGGAAAACAGGGAGTGGACCGCACTCAAAGACGCCAGCGGCAATGACATTCCCCGCCGTGCGGGTGTCAGCTCTTTCGGTTTTGGCGGTTCCAATGCCCACGTTGTGATCGAGGAATATATCCCGCATGCCGATGAACCAACGTCCGGAGAGGAATCCCAAGTCCCGGTGATGATCCTTTTGTCGGCGAAAGATCAAACGCGGTTAAAAGAACAGGTGCAAAATTTATGGACAGCGATCCGCCAAGGAAAATATAACGATGCTTCTTTGCGCGACATGGCTTACACCTTGCAGGTGGGGCGTGATGCCATGGAAGAACGCCTGGCCCTTTTGGCATCTTCCCTCCGAGAACTTGAAGAGAAGCTGAAAGCCTGGCTGGAGGGAACACGGGAGATCGACGGCCTGTATGCGGGGCGGGTCATCAAGAAAGGGCAGTTGGCGGCTTTGCAGGCGGATGAGGATTTTGAGGCAACCGTGGATCGTTGGCTGGAAAAGGGGAAATACGGAAAATTGCTGAGCATGTGGGTGCAGGGACTGAACGTTGATTGGAACAGGCTGTACAAAGGGCAAAAGCCGAAACGCATCAGCCTGCCCACTTATCCGTTTGCCCGGGAGCGGTATTGGGTTACCGGAGCGAACAATCCTTCCACGGTTGAAAGTCTTCGTCCGCCCGCCCGGGAGAAGGAGAAAGTCAAAAAGATTCTGGTCAAGGACTGGCGGGAGAACTCCCCGGATCAAAAGGAGGAGACTGATGCCGGGACAGTGATTATGCTGGCCACGCCCGCGACCATGAAGATCGCTGAGCCGTGGTTGCGGGAAGCAGCTTTGCAAGTCGTGCCCGTCGTTCATGATTCCGTCGCTTCTTCCGCTGCGGTGGTGACGGATTATTACGACAGTCATGCCGGTGAACAACTTTATCATCAAATAAAGAAAAAAGTCGATCAGCCCCAATTCCTTGGCGTGATTGACGTGACAGCTTACGATGAACAATACGAACAATCCGAGGCGATAGAAGCCGGGAAAATCACCTTTTTGCAAAAATTGATCGAACACCATCGTCACGCAGGCTGGAAACTGATGCAGGTAACCTGCCGACTGCAATCGTGGCAGGTGGAGAAACCCACCCTTCAGGGAGCGCGTCTGTCCGGATTGTATCGGATGTTGGGCGCGGAATACCCGCAGATTCAGGTGATCGCCCTGGACAGCGATTGCGCGGCGCATGAATACGAAGAGTTGGCGGAGCAGATCAGGAACGAGTTTTTCCGCAGTCAGGAAGGAAACCTGATCGAATGCTGTTACCGCGGCGGCCGCAGATTCACCCCGGCTTTCAAAGAAGTGGAGCCGCAGCCGTTTGCCCCGTCCTTTCATGAGCGGGATGTGATATTGATCACCGGGGGCTCCCGGGGGATTGGCGCCGCCGTCGCCGAGCAGGTTGTCCGCCGCGGAGTGAAGCATCTGGTCATTATGGGCCGGGAGGCCTTGCCGGAGCAGGGAGAATGGGAGCATCTGCCCGAGACGGGCGATAACAGTGAACAAGCGGAGAAGATTCGCCGGCTGAAAGCGCTGGCCGACCAGGGGGTCAAGCTTCATTATGCCAATACGTCCCTGACGGATTTGCCGGGCTTGCAGGCGATGGTCGCGGAGGTTCGCCGTAAGCTGGGGCCGATCACCGGTGTGTTTCACTGTGCCGGGATCAGGGGACGCAATCCGGCCTTCTTCAAAAAAACGATCGCGGAAATCGAAGCGGTCTGTGAGCCCAAGATCCAGGGGCTGGTCAACCTGCACAAAGCGCTGGAATCCGAACCGTTGTCCTTTTTCCTCCTGTTCTCGTCGGTTGCCGCAGCCTCGCCCATACTGGCGGCGGGGCAGGGCGATTATGCCATGGCCAATGCCTATATGGATTATTATGCGGCTTATCAGGCGGGGGCAGGACAGTCCTGGTTCAAGTCGGTTCAATGGCCGGCGTGGAAGGAGACAGGCATGGCAGCCGGAGGAATGGACACACCGGTTTACCGCGAGACCGGGTTGCTGTCGCACAGCACCGCGGATGGTTTGCAGTTGCTGGATGATGTCCAATCTCTGCCGGAGACGGTATGCCTCCCTTGCGTCGTCGATCCGCAGCGTTTTTCCGGGGACAAGCTGCTCCGGCAAGAGCGTTTGCCTGCGGTTCCGCGATCAGTGCAAGCGGCGCAGGGCCGTGTGGATGCAGGGGAAAAAGCGCCGGCGTCACCGTCACAGCTGCGCGCAGAGATTGTCCGGTGGTTGCAACACGTGTTCCGGTCGGAATTAAAACTGGCCCACACCCGGTTGGACGAACACAAGCCTTTTGCCGATTACGGGGTCGATTCCATCCTGATCGCCCAGATCGTCCAGACCATGCAGGAAAAGACGGGAAAACCGCTCCCGCCGTCCTTGTTGCTGGAGTACGGTACCATCGCGGACTTGGCGGACTATTTCGCCGAACATCATGGAGACGCCTGGCAGCCGGCAGCGCAAGCAATCCGGGATGAATCGGTGGAGTCGGGAGAAGAAATACCTTCTGTTTCGCTCCAACCGGAGTCGGTTCAGCCTCCGGCAAGCGGGTCCGCGCCCGAGCCGGAAGAGGAGATCGCCATCGTGGGAATCGCCTGCCGGTTTCCGGACGCACCTTCCAAAGAAGCTTATTGGGAATTGCTGACGCAGGGGAAATGTGCGATTCGGCCCGTTCCGGAAGAACGCTGGATTCCCAAGAACGGACAGGTTGATTACGGCGGATGGATAGAGGGAATCGATCGGTTTGATCCCGCCTTTTTCCATATCAGTGAGTCGGATGCGGCAGTGATGGATCCGCAGGCGCGCCTCTTGTTGGAGGAAAGCCTGAACGCGATCTTCGATGCCGGTTATGAGCCGAACGAATTGCGGGGGCAGTCAGTCGGGGTCTATATCGGGGGACGATCACAGCCTCTGGCGCCGGCTGATGCAGTTTTGGCATCGGCCAATCCGATTTTGGGGATCGGCCAGAACTACCTGGCGGCCAATCTGTCCAAGTTTTTCGATTTCAGAGGGCCCAGTCTGGTCGTGGATACGGCTTGTTCCTCGGGAATTACGGGCTTGCTGCTCGCGGCCGATGCCCTGCGCGGAAAACGGATTGACATGGCTCTGGTCGGAGCTGTCAGCCTGTTGACGGGCCCCCTTGCCCACGATGTGTTTGCGGCGCGGAATATTTTAAGCGGGAACGGGCGTTTTGAGATTTTTGACAAACAGTCGGACGGGGAAGTGCTGGGAGAAGGGATCGGGGTCGTTGTCGTAAAACGGCTCAGCGATGCGGTCAGAGACGGGAATTACATCTATGGCATTATCAAAGGCATTGCCGTGAATAATGACGGCCGGACTCTCGGCCCGGGATCGCCCAGTCTGCAAGCCCAAAAGCAGGTGATGGAGGCGGCTTTGGCCATGAGCGGAAAGCGTCCGGACGAGATCGGCTACATTGAAGTGAACGGAGGCGGAACGCCAATCATGGATACGATCGAAATAAAAGCCTTGTCCGATGTCTATGCTCTCGGAAACCGGGAATGGGGTCCATGCTGTTTGGGAGCGGTGAAGCCCAATATCGGGCACTTGCTGCTGGC
Organism: Thermoactinomyces sp. CICC 10523; assembly: GCF_016055105.1. Classification (NCBI taxonomy): domain Bacteria; kingdom Bacillati; phylum Bacillota; class Bacilli; order Caryophanales; family Thermoactinomycetaceae; genus Thermoactinomyces; species Thermoactinomyces sp. CICC 10523. Next base: position 8,174 of record NZ_JAECVX010000020.1, on the reverse strand, counting down.
CTCGGGCATGGCCGGGCTGATCCGCTGCTTGTTGAGTGTCCGTTACGGGAAAATCCCCCCGTTCTTGTCAGCCAACGACCCCTTTGAGTACTACGATTTTTCACGGTCGCGCATACGCTTTAACCGGGAGACGGAAGACTGGAGACCGCCTTCCGGACAGAAGCGGACAGCGGCTCTCAACTCCTTCCCCGACGGTGGAACCAACTATCATGTAATTGTGGAGGAGTTCGTTCCTGAGAGGGATTTCCGGCAAAAGCGTTTTCCGAAGGCAGCACCGGCTCTGCAAAAAGTGTGCGTCGGCGTTTCATCCGGCAGGGAGAAACCGGCGGAAGCGGAGACGGTCAGCCGCCACCGGCGTCCTGTACGGAACGTATGGGGGGAGATCCGATGAAAGAAGTATTTCGCCTGACGCTGACGACGGAACATCCGGTAATCTCGAATCATTCCGTTTACAGCCAACCTTTGCTTCCCGGACTCGCCTATATTGATCTCCTGTATCAATTGGGGCAAATACTGGAGTTGGATTTCCGTGATTATGCCTTAAAGCGATTATCCATCTCCAATCCTTTGATTGTCAGCAAGGATCGACCGGTGAACCTGGCCGTCACCTTTGAAAATGTTTCAGATCACTGGAAAATCAAAGTGGAAGGGGAGGAGACTGATGAGCGGGGTAACCGGCTGCCCGCTCATCGGTACATTACGGCCGAACTTCATCAGGAAACGGTTGCTTTTTCGGAAAAAATCGACATTGGCGGACTCAAGTGGGAAGCGGTCCGCCATTTCGATTTGGACAAGGTCTACGAGAAGGCCAGGCAGCAGGGGCTTGTCCACACCGGAATGATCAAGGCGCAGGGGGAGATCTATCAGCACGATTCCGGCGTTCTGATCGGGATTGAGGTGGATGAATCCTGCCAGGACGGGGCCGATGCCTATTTGTTTCACCCGGCGCTGATCGACGGGGCGGCGATGGCTGCGGGAGTGCTCTGGGAACAGCGGGGAAATCAGGAAGACCTGTATTTGCCGCTCTATTATGACGAATTTTTCTGTACGGAGCCTTTGCACACCCAATGTTATGTCCGGGCCCTCGCTTCTTCGGTGAAAATGGTGAATGAGATTCGCACGTTGGATCTTGCCATTTATAATGGCGAAGGCCGGCAAATCGGGCACCTTCGGGGAATCACCAGTAAAAAGATCCGTGCGAAAGGGCAGATCAATCCCGCTCTGGCGCGGGAAAGTTTTTCGCCTCCGGTGAAGCCGGCAGCGGAAATGGTGACCGGACAACGGCGGGAACCGGACGGGAGCACAGGGGAAACAGGTGCTCTCGAACTGATGCTGCGCAAAATTTTTGCCCGCCATTTGGACAGGGAACCGTCACAGGTCAGGCCTGATTTGGGATTCTTCGAACTTGGGCTGCAATCTTCGCAATTGCTGGGCGTCATGCAGGATATCGAAAAAGAGCTGGGTGTGCAACTCAGCCCGACTCTTCTGTTCGAGTATTCGACAATCGGTGAATTGGCGCTCCATTTGGCAGAGAGTTCAGAGGTTCCGTTTGCCGCTTCGGATGAAATGTCTTCGGAGAAGGATGTGTCCCGGGAGAAAGATGCGGATGATCGCGTTCAGGAGCGGGCGTTCGTGAGAGAGAGAGAGGTTTCTCCGGCGGCAGCCACGATTCAACAGGATGGGGACATTGCCATCATCGGCATGGCCGGCCGGTTCCCGGGTGCTTCCAACCTGCGTGAATTCTGGGCGAATCTGCTTGCCGGAAAAGATTGCATCACGGAAGTTCCTTCATCCCGTTGGGACTGGAAGCAATTTAGCGATTTGCGATCGCCTTCCGGAAAACAGATTTCCCGCTGGGGCGGCTTCATTGAAGATGCGGATTGCTTCGATCCGTATTTTTTCCGAATCGCCCCGCGGGAAGCGGAAATTATCGACCCTCAGGAACGGCTGTTTTTGGAAGTTTGCTGGGAATGCATGGAAGATGCGGGTTATGTCCCCGGAACGCTGGCATCGCCTCGGGGTCCGAACAAAACGCGCAATGTCGGCGTTTTCGTCGGGGTGATGCATAAGGATTATGCACTGGTCGCCGCTGAAGCGATCTCCCGCGGGCTGGTCATTCCCTTGTCTCTGAACTATGCGCCGATCGCCAACCGCGTTTCTTATTTTTGTAATTTTCACGGACCGAGTCTGGCGGTGGATACCGTCTGTTCTTCGTCCCTCGTTGCCGTCCATCTGGCCATCGACAGCATCCGCAAAGGAGAAAGTGAAGTGGCATTGGCGGGAGGGGTGAATTTATCCCTGCATCCGAATAAATACCTCACTTACGGCATGGCCAACATGCACTCCTCAGACGGTTACTGCCGTTCCTTCGGCAAGGGCGGAGACGGGTATGTTTCCAGCGACGGGGTGGGGGCGGTGTTGTTGAAGCCCCTGTCCCGGGCCATTGAAGACAAGGATCATATCTATGCCGTGATTAAAGGCAGCGCGATTAACCATGGAGGGACAGCCAGCGGAATTACCGTGCCGAATCCGACAGCACAGGCTGACCTGATTGCCTCCTGCCTTGCCGAGACCGGCATTGATCCCCGCACGATCAGTTACGTGGAAGCCCACGGGACGGGAACCTCGTTGGGTGATCCGATTGAGATTCAGGGGCTGATCCGGGCTTATCGTCAATACACTTCGGACACGCAGTATTGTGCCATCGGTTCGGTGAAATCCAATATCGGCCACGCCGAATCGGCTGCCGGCATCAGCGGATTGATCAAGAATGCGCTGCAGCTGTATCATCAGACGCTGGTTCCTTCTTTGCATGCGGAGGAATTAAATCCGTACATCGATTTTGAACGGTCGCCCTTCTATGTGCAGCAAAAAACGGAGAGATGGGAGCGGCCCACGATTCTGCAAGGCGGGGAAAGGGTGACCTGTCCGCGCCGGGCCGGCCTCAGTTCGTTTGGAGCGACCGGCACCAATGTGCATATCATCATGGAGGAATGTCCCGAATTTGCCCGGCCATCTGCTTCCGGACAGCGATCTGACGCGAAGCGGGTTCTGGTCCCGTTGTCCGCCAAAAGTGCGGAGCGGTTGCAGGCATATGCTCGGAAATTGCTCGACTATTTAAACGGGCTGGACAATGATGCATCCCCGAACATGGAGGATTTGGCCTACACCCTTCAGACCGGGCGCGAGGCGATGGAGGAAAGGGTTGTCTTCATCGCAAAGGGCGTGAGCGACTTAAAGCGCAAGCTGGAAAGTTTTTTGCAAAATGAAGCCGGAGCAGAGCAGTGTTATCGGGGGCATATTCAGCAAAAGGGCACTCTGCTCCCTTTTCTGGCCGCAGATGAAGATACCCGGGAATTGATCCGAAAATGGGCCGTCAAGGGAAAACTGGATCAAATCGCGCAGCTTTGGGTGAACGGAATCGATGTGGACTGGAACTTGTTCTATGTTCAGCGCCGGCCCAACCGCATCAGCCTGCCGACCTATCCGTTCGTCAAAGAACGGTTCTGGATTCCGTCCGCCATGACGGCACAAGGAGAAAAGGAGGCGGCGGTACAAACGGGGAAGGAGCAGCTTCACCCGCTGCTGCACCATAACACTTCCGGTTTCAGCGGGCTGCGCTTTACTTCCCGTTTTACCGGACAGGAGGTTCTGTTCGGCGATTATGAAGTCAACGGTTGTCCGGCCCTGCCCGCAACAGCTTGTCTGGAAATGGCGCAGGCCGCGATCGTCCGGGCGTCGGATGGTCCCGAAGACGGTTCAACGCAGATCGTGCTGAAAGATGTCACCTGTCTTCACCCGCTCGTGGTTGATCAAAATCCGCTGCAGGTGAGCATCCGCCTGTTTGTCGATGAGCAAGATGAGATCGGGTACGAGATCTGCCGGGAAACGGAAGGGGATCGGCCTGTATTGTACGCACATGGTAAGGCTGTGTTCCGCTCCGCGTTGGAAGCACCTGTGCTGGAGAGGCCGGACATGCTCTCCGGCGATACTCAGCGCAGCATCGATCCCGCTTCCGTTTATCAATCGATGCGAATGGCCGGGATTGAGTGCGGTCCGGGTTACCGGGGAATGGAAAAGGTGTACGAGGATGAGGGGCAGCTGCTGGTGAAGCTCACTTTGCCTTCAACGCTCGTATCAACGCAGGAGCAGCTTGGTCTTCATCCCGCCCTGCTTGAGCCGGCATTGCAGGCAGCTGCCGTTTTCATGGCGGATGCATCGGCTGCTTCGGCCGCTTTCCATTGTGAGACGGTGGAATATTTCGGCCGCTGCGTTCCTTCAATGTGGGCGCTGATCAACCAAAGCGGCGGGGCGGAAGGGAAACTGAACATTGCCCTGTGCGACGATGATGGCCGCCTGTGTGTGCGGATGCAAGGGATTTCATGGAATGCTTCGGAAGAGGAGCTTCTTGCCGGGACAGACGAGCTTGCGACACCAACGGGAGAGGAGATCGTGATGCTGACTTCTGCATACGAGTCGGAAATTGACCGGTTAAAAGATTTCATTCCGGCGATTGCCAAACCGCAGGCAGGGTTCGTGAGGGGGCAAGACGGGGGAGAGGAAATCACAGGAAAACCGGCGGGCAGTGTGCAGGACGCTTTGATTCAGTCTGTTTCCCGGACGCTCGGAGTCAGTGCCGGGGAGGTCGATGTGCATTTGCCGCTGCACGAATACGGTTTTGATCCGGTTTCCCTCCAGGAAATGGTCGATACCTTCAATCAGAACATGCGTGTGGAGCTGGATGTGGAAACGGTTGTTGAACTGCAAACGATTCAGGGCATTGCGGCGCATCTGGTGAAGGTGATGGAAGAACAAAAGCGCCCGCCGGGCATAAGCAGCCTCTCCGCAGACCAAACAGCGAAGGAGGTTCGTCCATGAAGGAGCTGGATCGGTTATTCTGCGAGCTGCTCTGGAGGCAATTACAGTCGATGGGATTGTTTACCGCCCCTCGTTCCGATCCCGCCGACCTCCCGGCCCGATACGGACTGCGCGACAGCTACCGGCGCTGGCTGGAAGGAAGCATCAAGTTTTTGGCGGAAATGCAGTATCTCCGATTTGACGGGAAAACCTGCTATGTTGATGAGATTAACCCGAAGCCGATGGATGAGGCATGGAAGGAGTGGGAGGAAAAAAAGAAACCGTGGCTGGCAGAACCGAATACCCGGGCCCAGGTGGTTCTGGTGGAAACGATGATGCGCTCGTTGCCGGAAATATTGACCGGAAAAGTGCCGGCCACCGATGTCATGTTCCCCCAATCCTCCTTTGCACTGGTGGAAGGGATCTACAAGGATAACGTCGTTGTGGATTACTTCAATGAGGTTGTGGCCAATGCGCTGGCCGGTTATTGTCAACTGCTGCTGAAACAGGACGCGGGAGCGAAAATCAGGATTTTGGAAATAGGGGCCGGAACCGGGGGAACCAGTGCCGGCATCTTTCGCAAGCTGACTCCCTTTCAAAACTCGATTCAGGAGTATTGCTATACGGACATATCCAAGGCTTTTTTGCTGTTTGCCGAAAAAGAATTCAGCGCTTATCCCTATTTGACTTATAAGGTTTTGAACATCGAAATGCCCGTCACCGGACAAGGCTTTGCCCCGGGAAGCTTTGATGTCGTCGTTGCGGCCAATGTTTTGCACGCGACCCGCGATATCAGGCAAACCTTGCGCAACGCCAAATCGCTGTTGAGAAAAAACGGTCTGCTTCTGGTAAACGAAATCAGCCGGTTATCGCTGTTTACTCATTTGACTTTTGGGCTGACGGACGGCTGGTGGCTTTACGATGATGAGGAGTTGCGGATCCCGGGGTGTCCCGGTCTGGAGCCGGAAACCTGGAAGAAGGTACTGGAGGAAGAAGGATTCCGCTCTGTCTTCTTCCCGGCACAGGAAGCCCATGATCTCGGGCAGCAGATTATCGTAGCTGAAAGCGACGGCGTTATCCGACTCAAGCAGGAAGCGCGACGGGAGGTTCGTTCCCCGGCGAAGCAGGCCGAACCGGCCGTTGCCAAGCAACCCCTTCAGGCAGCCCCCGCCGGTTTGCCCGAGGAACAAATCGCCGACGTGATCATGGAGAAAGTTTCCGAAGCGCTCAAGATGGAGAGGAACAGGATTGACAAAAACCGCTCTTTTGCCGATTACGGAGTCGATTCGATCATCGGTGTGCGTTTGATCCAAATCCTCAATGAAGCTCTGGGGATTGACTTGCAGACGACGGATTTGTTTGATTACAGCTCGGTAAAACTGCTGACTGACTATATTATTGAAAACTACAAACAGGAGATTGCGGCGACGATGGGCGCCAACCGCCAGCCGGATGAAACTGAGCGGAAACAGCCGTCTGCTTCCTCTTCCCGGTTCAGGACGGAACGAAAAGCAGTTCCGCCCGCTTATGGCAGTCGCCCGTCCGGAAAGGGAAGTCTGCGTGAGCCGACAATGCTGCCGACGGTTGCCCGGGCCGGCCGAACGATCAACAAAGAGCCGATCGCCGTGATCGGGATGAGCGGCCGTTTTCCCAAATCGGAAACCGTGGACGAATTGTGGGAGCACCTGGCAAAAGGGGAAGATCTGGTTGGCAAAGTGACTCGCTGGGATTTGTCAAAATATCACCCAGAAGGTGCTTCCTTTTGTGACAGCGGTGCATATCTGGAGGATATTGATCTGTTTGATCCGCTTTTTTTCAATATTTCCGGGCTGGAAGCCACCTATATGGATCCGCAGCAGCGCCTCTTTCTCGAAGAAGCGTGGAAGGCGTTGGAGAATGCCGGCTATGCCGGGGCCAGTGTCAAAGGACGCAAATGCGGAGTCTATGTCGGGTGTGGCGGCGGGGACTATACGTCGCTGTTTGCCGATGCGCCTCCTCCCCAGGCATTGTGGGGAGCGTTGAACTCGGCCATTCCGGCGCGAATCGCCTATTTGCTGGATCTGCACGGCCCTGCGCTGGCGGTGGATACGGCCTGTTCCAGTTCGCTGGTGGCCATCCATATGGCCTGTCAGGGTTTATGGACCGGGGAAACGGAAATGGCGCTGGCCGGTGGAGTCTACATCAATAATACACCTCAGTACCATTTATTGGCCGACCGGGCGGGAATGCTGTCCCCGTCAGGGCGCTGCTTTACGTTTGACGACCGGGCGGACGGCATGGTTCCGGGAGAAGCCGTGGGAGCCGTGGTGCTCAAACGCCTGGGCGATGCCATCAGGGACGGGGACCATATTTATGGAGTGATTCGCGGTTCGGGGATCAATCAGGACGGCACGACCAACGGGATCACCGCACCCAGCCTGCGCTCCCAGCAACGTCTGGAACAAGCGGTATATGATGAGTTTGCCATCAACCCGGCGGAGATTCAGATGGTGGAGGCGCACGGAACCGGAACCAAACTGGGCGACCCGATCGAGTTCCAGGCGATCAGCCGGGCATTTCGCTCTTACACGGACAAAAAGGAATATTGCGCGATCGGTTCCATCAAGACCAATATCGGCCATACACAGCTGGCTGCAGGAATTTCCGGTTTCATTAAAATCCTGCTTTCCTTGAAACACAAAAAAATCCCGCCTTCTCTCCATTTCAGGAAAGGCAATGCCAATATTCAATTCAAGGACAGTCCGTTTTTTGTCAATACCAAGCTGAGGGACTGGGAAGTTGAGCCCGGGGTCAAACGGCGGGCCGCCATCAGTTCCTTTGGGGCGACGGGAACCAATGCCCATTTGGTGGTGGAAGAAGCTCCGCAAGTGGAAAGAAGGCATCCGGACAAGCCGGGATATTTGATCGTGTTGTCGGCCCGCACCCAGGAACGTTTACGGAAGCAAGTCGAGCAGTTCATCGCCTATTGTGAGGATGAAGAGCGCGCCGGGTGCGGAAACGCAAGTTATACGCTGCTGTTCGGCCGGCAGCACTTTAAACACCGTCTGGCCTGTGTGGCCCGGGATTTGGATGATGCCCGGGAATCGCTCCTCTCCTGGTTGAAGCAGGGACAGGCGGCCCATGTTTATGTCGGCGAAGTAAAGGACCAGCGTTCGCAATTATCTTTTAAACAATTCGGAAATCAATGCATTGAAAAATGCCGCCATTCTGCTGAAGCCGCTGACTATCTGGAGAATTTGGCCACTGTGGCCGAGCTTTACGTTCAGGGATATGAACTGGATTATGAAGGGCTGTTTGCGGACGGGCAATACAGCCGT